>JBGAWE010000385.1:0-2818 GCA_044227705.1 Saprospiraceae bacterium | reverse complement strand
GCCCCCAATCTTCCCCAAGCGACTCATTCTCAACCAATTAAAAAAGAAAAATTAGCAATGAACAAGAAGTTCTTCCTTCTCGGCGGCGCGGCCCTCATGGGCGGTGCGTTCGTCGCCCTGACGGCCTTCGGCGGCATGACGAAGGCCCAGCAACAGGCCCAAATCGACGAGGCTGTTGCAGCCAAGATTGCCGACCTGCGCGCGGCGAAAGACAAAGAGTGTGAGGAGAGCGTCGCCAAAGCGGCGAACGCGAAGGCCCAAGAGATGCTTGCCGCCCCGGCACCGGCTCCCGTCGAACCGTCGAAGCCCGGCGCGACCAAGCCGGCCAAGAAGCCCACGAAAGGCACCGGTAGCACAAGCCCGAAGGTCGACCCGATGCCGCAGCCGGCCCCGCCTGCTCCGAAGACCGAGCCGCAGAAGGAGCGTGGCGGCTCGACCGCGCCCGAGGTGCAGAAGCAGCGTTCGGGTACGGCTGCTCCCGAGGTGCAGAAAAAACGCGCTGGTGCGGCGACCGTCAAGGAGGGTGGCAATTGACACGGTCCCGGAAAAAAGAAGGGGGGCAACTCGAACCCGAGTTGCCCCCCTTTCTTTTTCCCTTATCACGAAATCACTTCGTCATGGTGCCAGCACAGTCGTCCGTTGTGAGGTCTGTGTAGGTCACCTTGTAAGAGTAGGTGATTGTCCCATTGGCATAGGTGGCCGTGCCAGTGAATTTGCGACCACCCGTGTCGGTGCCAGCAAAGCTGACCGAAGAGGCGTCTGTGAGGTCAAAACTGACTTCGGAGGCCAAGCCGAAGCCGCCAAGGTTCTTGACCGTGATCTTCTCCGCAGAGGTCTCGGAGATGGTTGCTGTGTAGGTGACGGTGAGGTTGGTGCCGGAGGTTCCGTTGCACACTTCGCTCGCGTTCCAGGTGCCGGCAAACTTGTTTGCCCAGGTTACGTCGCAGTTCGTCCCCTCGTAGCCTTGGTTGCAGACGCAGGCTCCGTCAAAGCAGTCACCGTTGTCGCCGCACTTGACATCCTTGCACGGGTCGTCGTTGCAGGCGGTGGTGAACGTAGCGGCCGCCACGAGGGCCAGGCCGAAGAACCAAAGAAGATTCTTTTTCATGTTTAGATGAATTTATTGGTTTAAGAAAATGAGTGATTTACAAAGTTTTGTGCCGCAAAGGTGGCAAAACCGGGCAGTTCAACGCCCGGGCCGCTCTCAAATTTTATCACAACGTCGGCTGGCCGTCGGCCCCGAAACGAACCCGATGGGCCAGAAGCTGCCAGTTTTTTCCGTAAAAGTTTAGTCGAAAAGTGTTGCGTCGCCACCTCGCTTCGAGACCGGCGGCGGCGTCTTCAAATGGCGGTATGCCTTCTCCGTCGCCTCCCGCCCGCGCGGCGTCCTTTGCAGGTATCCCTCCATGATCAGGAAGGGTTCGTGCACCTCCTCGATGGTGCCAGCCTCCTCGCCGACGGCGGTGGCGATGGTCGTCAGCCCGACCGGCCCGCCTTTGAACTTGTGGATGATGGTCGAGAGGATGCGGTTGTCCATCTCGTCCAGTCCTGACTCGTCAACGTTGAGCGCGGCGAGGCCGAACTTGGCTATCTCCACCCCGATTTTCCCGTCGCCTTTTATCTGGGCAAAGTCGCGGATGCGGCGCAGCAAGGCGTTCGCGATGCGCGGTGTCCCCCGGCTGCGGCGGGCGATTTCCAAAGCCCCTTCCTCCGAAATCTCGATTTTTAGGATCTCCGCCGACCGGAAAATGATGCGCTTCAACACCTCCACCGAGTAATAGTCGAGCAGGCAGGTGATGCCGAACCGCGCCCGCAGCGGGGCCGTCAGCAGCCCCATGCGCGTCGTCGCGCCGACGAGGGTGAACGGGTTGAGCGCAATCTGGATGCTTCGCGCGTTCGGCCCGCTATCGATCATGATGTCGATCCGGTAGTCCTCCATCGCCGAGTAGAGGTACTCCTCGACGACCGTGTTGAGTCGGTGTATCTCGTCTATGAAAAGCACGTCGCCCGCCTCCAAATTGGTCAACAGCCCGGCGAGGTCGCCCGCCTTTTCGAGGACGGGGCCGCTCGACATCTTCAGCCCCGCGCCCAGCTCGTTGGCGATGATGTGCGAGAGGGTCGTCTTGCCCAGCCCCGGCGGCCCGTGCAGGAGGACGTGGTCGAGCGAGTCGCCGCGCAGCTTGGCCGCCGCGATGAAGATTTGCAGGTTGTCCACAATCTTCTCCTGTCCGCTGAACTCGACGAGGGCGCGGGGGCGGAGGGCCTTTTCGGCCTGTTTTTCCTCCTCGGTGGCGGTGGGAGCGAGCGATGGGTTCATGTACGGAACGGTTCTTTTTTGGAGCGACAAAGCTACTCGGCCAACATTTCGCAAAAACCCGATTTCAAAAAACACCCCATCCCCGGCACCCGCGCCCCGCAATCTGGCAGCATTGTTGAGGCTTCGAAACCGGCCTTCCTCCGGGCCTTCCTCCCTTTTCCCAATCCCGCATTTTTCCCAGCAATTTTTCCGATGCTCAACAGAAACGCACGGGTGGCGCTCGCCATCTCCGGTTGTTTCCTGTTTGCCAGCGCCCCCCTTTTCCGCTCTTTTTACCTTGAAATGGAGGAAGAAGAGGAGGAAAAAAACGAACAGGACGGAGCCAACCACGCCATCGAACAAGAGGCCCGAATGACGGCCGACCCTGCCCTCGGCACCGTCCCGCGAGAGCGGCTGATGGACGCGCTGCGAGCCGCCGACGACATCCGACAGGCCGCCGCGAGTTTCCGAAACCCGCTTTCCGAAATCACCTGGGAGGAGCGCGGCCCCTCGAACACCGGC
>JBGAWE010000046.1:0-24558 GCA_044227705.1 Saprospiraceae bacterium | reverse complement strand
GCGGCCAAAGGTAGAATTGCCTCCCAAGCTGCACCGGTCGGCCCATTTTTTTTTGAAAAAACCGGGCGGCCTTTGAGCAAGCGGTCAGCCCCTTTTCTCGAAAAACTGGAGCAACGCGTTGACGTAGGAATCGACCGTTTTGAGCGAAAGGACCTCCGCCCGGCTGCGCATGAAGGTGTTTTTGAAATCCGCCCGCTGCGCCTCCTGCCACCTCGCCCATTGCTGCCTGACCTCCGCCATCGAGGTGTCCACCCAAAGCCGCTGGCCGGTCTCGGGGTCCTCGAGCTGGACGAGGCCGATGTCGGGCAGTTCCGTTTCCCGCGGGTCGGCGACGTGCAAGCCGATGACGTCGTGCCGCCGGGCGAGGGTCTTGAGCGGCGACTCGTAGCTTTTCGTCTGGAAGTCGGAGAGGATGAAGCAGATGCTCCGCTTTTTGAGCACGTTTTGGAGGTATTCGAGCGCGCCGCCGAGGTCGGTCAGGCGGCCTTCGGGTTCGGTGTTGAGCAGCTCGCGGATGATTCGGAGGATGTGCGGCTTCCCCTTTTTGGGCGGCATGAACAGCTCGACGCGGTCGCTGAAAAGCAGGAGGCCGACCTTGTCGCCATTGGATAGCGCCGAAAAAGAGAGCAGCGCGCATATTTCCGTGATGAACTCCTGCTTCGTCGCCTCGCCCGTCCCGAAGAAGGCCGACTGGCTCACGTCGACGACGAGCATGACGGTCAGCTCCCTTTCCTCTTCGAAGATCTTGATGTGCGGCTCGCCCGTGCGGGCCGAGACGTTCCAGTCGATGTGCCGCACGTCGTCGCCCCACTGGTAGTTGCGCACCTCGCTGAACGACATCCCGCGCCCCTTGAAGGCCGAGTGATACTCGCCAGAGAAGAGGTGGCGGGTGAGGCCGCGCGTTTTTATCTCGATTTTTCTGACTTTCTTGAGGAGGTCTGCCGTCTCCATGCTGGGTTGATTTCGGCCAAATGTCCGGCCCCGAAAACAAAAAACCCCCGACCCGCAAAGGCCGAGGGCAATGTTTTTTGTGGTGAACTCGCTGGGATTCGAACCCAGGACCCCTTGATTAAAAGTCAAGTGCTCTACCGGCTGAGCTACGAGTTCAACGCTTCGTCGAAAGCGGGGGCAAAAATACTTTCACGCCCAACCCCACAAAACATTCGTCGGGGTTTTTGTCAAAAATAGGGGCGCGGCAAAATGATATATCTTCGCCCCGAACTTTTCAGGCCAGAAATTATGGAGACCATCCGCCAAAAACAGGTCGCCGAGCTTGTCCGCCGCCACTTCAGCATGGTTTTGATGCAGGAGGGGCCGCTGCTTTACGGCCGCGAGCCGCTCGTCACGCTCGCCAACGTCACGATGACGCCCGATCTGCTCATCGCCAAGCTCTACGTCAGCATCTGGCGGGCGGAGGACAAAGAGGCCGTCCTATCGATTTTGGAGGAAAACCAGCCGCGCCTCCGCCAGTCGCTCGCCCACAAAATCGGGAAGCAGATGCGGCGGATGCCGGAAATCCAGTTCTTCCTCGACGACACGATTGACGAGATGTACAGAGTGGAAGAGCTCTTGAATCGCATCGAAAAGAAGGAGGATTGATGAAGGTCGGCCTGTTCTTCGGCTCTTTCAACCCCGTCCACGTCGGCCATTTGATAATCGCCGAGTTCATGGCGACGCGCACCGACCTCGACCGCGTCTGGCTCGTCGTCTCGCCGCAGAACCCGTTGAAGCCGAAAAGCTCCCTCGCCCGCGACCACGACCGCCTCCACTGGGTGCGCACCGCCATCGACGGCAACCCGCGCCTGAAGGCCTGCGACGCGGAGTTTTCCCTGCCGAAACCCTCTTTCACCGTAGACACGCTGGCTTTTTTGAGGGAAAAACACCCTGAAACCCAGTTCTCCCTCATCATGGGAGGCGACAGCCTCGCCTCTTTGCACCTTTGGAAAAACCACGAGGCCATACTCGCCAGCCATGAAATCTACCTCTACAAAAGGCCGAAAACCGACCTCGGCCCCCTCGCCGAGCACCCTGCCGTCAAGGTTTTTGACGCGCCGCTGATGGACATCTCGGCCACCTTCGTCCGCGACAGCATCCGCGAGGGGCGGTCGGTGCGCTACCTGTTGCCCGAGTCCGTCCGCGAGGAGGTCGAGGGGTGTTTGTTCTATCGGAAAAAGGAAGGTTGAGGCTTGCATGGCCAACTATCGGTTGTCGGCAGCCAAACCCGTCCGCTGCCCACGGCCACCGGGCGAAGGCGGAAATTCCCGGAAGGTCTGCCGAAAAAAGCGAGTAATTCGTGGCTTAAAAAAACTGGCCCACGAATGTCCGCCCGCTCCACGCCCCCTCCCATCCGCCCCGTCGGCAAGCTGCAACTCCCTGATTGTCAACAGTTTAAACTCGACAACGGCATCCCGGTCGCCGCGCTCAACCTCGGCACGCAGCCCATCGTCAAGCTTGACGTGATCTTCCGGGCGGGTCGGGCAGAGGAGCAGAAACGCCTCGCCTCCCGCGCCGCCGCCCGCCTCCTGCGCGATGGAACGACGGCCCGGACAGGGGCAGAAATCGCCGAGCAGCTCGACTTCTGGGGGGCGTCGCTCAACTCGTCGAGCGGCATGGACCTGTCGGGCAGCACCTTTTACTGTCTGAAAAATACGCCGACCGCGCCCTGCCCATCCTCGCCGACGTGCTGCAAAACCCCGTCTTCCCCGAAAAGGAGCTGGATGTTTTCATCAACAGCTCCGTGCAAGAGCTGGCCGTCGAACTGGCCAAGCCCGAGACCGTCGCCTATCGAGAGATTTCCGAGCTGATTTTTGGGCAGGAACACCCTTACGGTTGGAACTCCGTCGAGGCCACTTACCGGGATTTGAAAAGGGCCGATTTGGCCTCCTTTTTTGAAAAATTCTACACACCCGACAACGCCCTCGTCGTCGTCGCAGGGCGGGTGGATGACGAGCTTATCTCGTTGATAAACAAGGAGTTGGGGCAAAAAAAAGCCGCCGGGCAGCGCGTGGATTTCAATTGGAGACCGGTCGCCGAGCCGCCCCGCCGCGTCGACATCGAGATGTCCGGCGGCTCGCTGCAAACGGCGGTCAAAATCGGCCGGCACCTCTTCTCGAAAAACCATCCCGACCAGCACGGCTTCTCGGTCCTGAACACCATCCTCGGCGGCTATTTCGGCTCGCGGCTGATGACGAACATCCGCGAGAAGAAGGGCCTGACCTACAATATCTACTCGACCGTCGATGCGATGCTGCGCGACGGCTATTTCTACATCGCCACCGAGGTCAACAACGAGCAGGCCGAGCGGGCCATCAGCGAGATTTTCAAAGAGATGGACAAGTTGAGGACGCGCCTTGTGCCCGACACGGAGCTTGAAATGGTCAGAAACTACCTCCTCGGCACCATCCTCAACGGCCTCGACGGGGCCATCAACACGTCGGAGCTTGTCAAGTCGATGTTGGCCGACGGGCAGCCGTTTTCGGAGTTTGACCGGCTAGTTGAAACCGTCAAAAACATATCGGCGAGGGAGCTTCGAGAACTGGCGCGACAGTACCTCATACCGGAGGCGATGTGGACGGTCGTCGTGAAATGATGCCTTTATTTGAGCCGAGTTTTTAAAAACCGACCTGCCGCCATGCCGACTTCTTTTCGCCTCCTCCTGTTCTTCATCTTACTGAAAATCAATCTTTTAGCTCAAGTCAAAAGCCCCGCCGAGTTCCTCCGGCGACCGCTCGGCGAGCAGTTCACGCCGCACCACAAGCTGGTCGACTATGTCGAGGACGTGGCCAAAAACAGCCCGGCGACCGTCCGTATTTTCCCCATCGGCGAGACGACGGAGGGGCGGCAGCAGATGCTCGCCGTCGTCTCCTCGGCGGAGAACATCTCGCATCTGGAGGAAATACGGCAGCGGCATTTGCAGGAAATCTCGGCCGACGGCAGGCCCGCGCCGGGCGGCGAACCCATCGCCGTCGTCTGGCTCGGCTACTCGGTCCACGGCAACGAACCGGCGGGGTCCGAGGCCTCGATGAAAGTCCTTTTCGACCTCGCCACCCAGACCGACCCCGACATCAAAAACTGGCTGAAGAACACCGTCGTCATCATCGACCCGAGCCAGAACCCGGACGGCTACGACCGCTACACGCACTGGCAGTTGATGGCCTCCAACCGCCTCCCGCAGCCCAGCCCGCTCTCCCGCGAGCACCGCGAGCCGTGGCCGGGCGGGCGCCCGAACCACTATTATTTCGACTTGAACAGGGACTGGGCCTGGCAGACGCAGGTCGAGAGCCAGAACCGCGTGCGGGCCTACCACGATTGGATGCCGCACGTCGTGGCCGACGTCCACGAGCAGGGGAAGAACAACCCGTATTTTTTTCCTCCTGTCGCGGAGCCGGTGCACGAAATGGTCACGCCGTTCCAGCGTGATTTCCAGTTTGAAATCGGGAAAAACAACGCTCGGCACTTCGACGACCACGGCTGGCTCTATTTCACCCGAGAGGAATTCGACCTGCTCTATCCGAGCTACGGCGACACCTACCCGACCTACAACGGCGCCATCGGCATGACCTACGAGCGCGGCGGCATCGGCGCGGGCCGGGCCTGTCTGCTCGACAACGGGGACACTCTGTTTCTGAAAGACCGCATCCAGCAACACTACCAAACCTCGATGTCGACCGTCGAGATGGCCTCGAAGAACGCCGGGCGACTGGTCGACAATTTCAAAAAATACTTCTCCGACGCGGCCGAGAAGCCGCGCGGCGAGTGGCGGTCGTTTGTCGTCAAGAACAGACCGGGCGACGAGGGGAAGATTGAAAAGCTCGCCGCGCTTTTGGAAAAACATCAAATCAAGTTCGGCACGGCCGGGCAGTCGGGCGGGCAAAAGGGCTTCAACTACTTTGCTGGGAAAGAGGAAAACTTCTCGCTCGTCGCCTCGGACATGGTCGTCTCCTGCTTCCAGCCGCACGGCGATTTGGCCGCCGTCCTCCTTGAGCCGCAGACCAAGTTGAACGACTCGGTGACTTACGACATCACGGCTTGGTCGCTGCCGCTGGCCTTCGGGCTGGAGGCCTACGCGCTCAAAAACCGGCTGGAGCCGAAGCTGCCGTATGCACATTGCAGCTTCTCGCCCATCGCGCCGGGCATGAATGCGTATTCCTACGTCGTCCGGTGGACGGACGGGCGCGGGCCGAGGTTTCTTTCAGAAATTTTCAAAAAAGGAGTCGTTGTCCGACGGACGGGCGGACCAATGGACATCGACGGGCAGGGCTTCGCCCCAGGCTCGCTCGTGATGACGCGGGCCGACAACGCCGACCTCGGCGACGGTTTCGAGAAGGCTGTCAGCGAGGCTGGCATGGCGGCTGGCATTGATGTTTTTCCATTGAAAACCGGCTTTGCGCTGCGCGGGCAAGACCTCGGCTCGGGCGGGCTGGAGCTGCTGGAAAAACCGGTGGTCGCGCTTGTCTATTCCGACGACGCGGAGACGAACAGCTTCGGCCACGTCTGGTGGCATTTCGAACGGGAGCTGGAGTACCCGCTGGCTGTTCTTCCTCAAAAAACGGTCGAGTCGGGCGGCCTCGACGGCATCACGACCATCATTGTGCCGGAGGGGGTCTCCATAAAAGACCTCGAAAAATGGCAGGAGTTCGCGCAAAAAGGCGGCCACATCGTCGTCGTCGGCGAGGCGGTCAAGCAGTTTGCGGACAAGGACGGTTTCGACCTGAAAAAGAAAGCCGACCCCGACGACCCGAAAAAATCGCTCGACGAGCCGCCGCCTTTCGGCGAAAAAAGCCGCTCGGAACTGGCCACGTCCGTTTTCGGAGCCATCACAAAAAACCGAGCCGACCCGACCAACCCGCTTGCCTTCGGGCTGGGTGAGGCCTATTTTTCACTCAAGACCGGCAGTGACCGATACGAGTTTTTGAAGAACAGCACGGCCGTTTGGCTGCCCGACAACTTTGTGCGCTACGGCTTCATCGGCTCAAAGCTGCTGCCGCAACTGGGCAAGACGTTGACCGCCGGGCGGCAGAAAATCGGGCGCGGATCCATCACCTATTTGATTGACCCACCT
The DNA here is from genome assembly GCA_044227705.1 of Saprospiraceae bacterium. Lineage (GTDB taxonomy): Bacteria > Bacteroidota > Bacteroidia > Chitinophagales > Saprospiraceae > JANOQP01. The sequence continues at coordinate 18,497 of JBGAWE010000046.1, read as the reverse complement.
TTGTTCAGGGGGTTTTGGGAGGAAGGGAAATTGCTGTTCGACAATGCGGTTTTCTCCAATTAGTGATAAAAGAAACTTGGCCGTTGTCTGGCTTCTGGCCAGACAAAGGCCAGTCCGAGTCGGGATTCCTGATAGAGTTTTTATGTAAATCACTCACGAAACTCTTGTTGCTCTTAAAAAAATAAAATGGCCGCTCGACAACTCGGGCGGCCATTTTTATTTATACAAAACTCGTCTCTAAATCTCACTGCAAAATCACGTCGCGTTCGTGCATCATCTTGCGGATGTTGATGAGCGCGTAGCGCATCCGTCCGAGGGCCGTGTTGATGCTCACGCGGGTGAGGCCGGCGATTTCTTTGAAGGTCATGTCGGCATAGTGGCGCAGGATGACGACCTCGCGCTGCTCGGCCGGGAGCTGGTCGACGAGCTGGCGGATGCGCGTGTGCGTCTCGGAGCGCATGATGGCGGAGTCGGCGCCCTCCTCGCCGTTCTTGATGATGTCGAAGATGTCGAAATCGGCCGGGCCGCTGGACTGGCCGATATGGATGCGCCGCTTGTTGCGCCGGTGGTGGTCGACGCACATGTTGTAGGCGATGCGCATGGCCCACTGGACGAACTTGCCCTCGTGGTTGTACTTGCCCTGGCGGAGGGTGTTGACGATTTTTATGAATACTTCTTGGAAGATGTCCTGCGCCAAGGCCTGGTCGCGGACGAACAGGTAAATCTGGGTGTAGATTTTCGACTTGTAGCGGAGGAGTAGGACCTGGAAGGACTTTTCGTCACCATCAAGGTACCGAGCGATAAGCTCGTGGTCGTTGAGCATCGTGGCCTGCATACACAAACGGATTTTGCTGTTGGGTGATAACCTGTTAAATCAGTTCAGTGTAAAAGCTCGATGCGATAAGCGACAAAATTTTGGTGACTGGCGGGCCAAGAACTGGCCGTCGATTGGGTCAAAAGTAGACGGCTTATTGCCCGGCCGGAAAGTTTTTTTCGCGGCTTAACAAATTTTAACCGAAAGGGCCAGGGGCCGACAAGGCCGCCTTTCAAGCAGCCGGCGGCGGGCCGGCGGGCGTTTCGGCCTGAAATCTTTGAAAAAAGTACCTTTGTCGCGGCTCAATTCTCCAAAAACGGGCCGCGTATGGAAATTTTAGTCATCCTGCTGTTGACCGTCCTCAACATGTTTTTCGCGTTCTGCGAGATTTCGATGGTCAGCTCGAAGCGGGCGAGGCTCGAAGCGGAAAGGCAAAACGGAAGCAAGAACGCCGCCATCGCCCTCAACCTCCTCGAAAACCCTGAACACTTTCTCTCGACCATGCAGGTCGGCATGACCGGCATCGCCATCATCTCCGGCTACTATGGCGAGGCCGCCCTCGGCGAGAAGCTCGCCCACTGGCTCGAGCAGTTCCCGGCCGTCGCACAGTGGGCGCACAGCATCTCCACTGTCACCATCATCCTGACCATCACCTACCTCACCATCGTCGTCGGGGAGCTTGTCCCGAAAACCATCGCGCTGCGGCGGCCAGAGCCGATTGCCCTTGCACTGGCCCCGATTGTCCTCCTTTTCACAAAGGCGACCTACCCGATTGTCGCGTTTTTGAGCTGGAGCACGCGCAGCATCCTTCGCCTTTTCATGGTGAAAACCCATTCGGAACAGAGCATTTCCGAGGACGAACTGGTTCTGATGGTCAAAATGGCCGAGCAGCAGGACGTCCTCGAGCACAAGGAGAGCGAGTTCATCCAGAACATCCTGCGCTTCGCCGACCGCGACGCCTACACGATAATGACCCACAAGAACGACGTTGAATGGGTCGACATCAACTCGCCCTTCGAGGAGAGCGACCAAATCATCCGCGAGAGCGGCTACACGAAGTTCCTAGTCTGCGACGACGACATGGAGAACGTCCTCGGCGTCGTCAAGCTCTCCGACTACATCCAGGCCAGCAGCAAGCCCGGCTTTGCCCTGAAGGACATCGTGACGCAGCCCATCTTCATCCCCGAGACCTTGAGCGCGCTGAAAATCCTCGAAAAATTCCGCCACGAGCGCAACTACTTCGCCGTCGTCGTCGACGAGTTCGGCTCCACGCAGGGCATCATCACGCTGCACGACCTGACCGAGAACATCTTCGGGAACCTCCCCGACGACGACGACGACCACACGCCCAACGTCATCACCCGCGAGGACGGCTCCTTATTAATAGAAGGAAACACGCCCATCGACGAGCTTCGGGCGCACGTCAACATCCCAGAGTTCAGCTTCGAGGACAACGACTTCTCGACCATCGCCGGGTTCATCCTCTCCAAGCTCCACGCCATCCCGAAGGCGGGCGACCACTTCACCGAGGAGGGCTGGCGATTCGAGGTCATCGACATGGACAAGAGCAAGATTGACAAGGTGCTCGTCACGAAGCTCGCGCCCGTCGCGGTGGCCGAATGACCCTTTTTTGACAGGAAAACGGGCCTTCCCCCATGTCCACCCCCATTTTTTTCACGAAAAAGTTTGACGGCGGCCTCGCCCTCCTCGACGGCGAGGAGGCACATCACTGCCACTCCGTCTTGAGGAAAAAAGCGGGCGACGAGGCATGGGTCGTCGATGGCGAGGGCGGCTTTTTCACCGGCGAAATCCTTTCGGTTGAAAAGAAATCGGCCCAAATCCGAATCCTTTCCGAGCAGCGGGATTTCAAAAAGCGGCCAGCCCCGCTCTCTATCGCCATCGCCCCGACGAAGAGCATCGACCGCCTCGAATGGTTCCTCGAAAAAGCCGTCGAAATCGGCGTCGAAGCCGTACACCCGATTCTCACGAAGAACACCGAGCGAACCGCGCTCCGGCACGACCGGCTGGAGAAAATCCTCGTCGCGGCGATGAAGCAGAGCGTCAGCGCATACTTGCCCGAACTGACACAAGCCGTTGATTTTCAAAAGTTTATGGAAAAGGAGCTGCCCGCCCAGCGGTTCATCTGCCATTGCAACGCCGACAACCTGCCGATGCTGAAAGACCTGTTGAGACCCGGCCATCCGACGCTAATCCTCATCGGCCCGGAAGGCGATTTCACCCTCAAAGAGGTGGAACTGGCGGAAAAGAACGGTTTCACCTCCGTCAGCCTCGGCACGACGCGGCTGCGCGTCGAGACGGCCGGGCTGGTCGCCTGCTGTGCTTTCAGCTTGGCAAATTCCTGATCGTTTCCTCGAAGAATTTCCAGAGCGCGTCGCCCGTCGGGAGCGGTGCCTCGACCGTTTCCCTTTTTCCCGAGACCGGGTGGTCGAACGACATTTTCCAAGCATGGAGACAGATGGAACGGTCGGGGTTCGAGCGGCGGAAACCGTACTTCGCATCCCCTTTTATCGGGCAGCCGACAAAGCCGAGCTGTGCCCTGATTTGATGGTGACGGCCGGTCAAGAGTTTGATTTTCAACAAGTTGTAACGCTCGCTCGCTGCGACGACCTCGTATTCAAGCTCGGCTTTCTCTGAATGCTCGACCTCGCTGGCAAAGACGCGGGAGACATTCTCCCCCTTCTTTTTGAGCAAAAAATGGGTCAGCCGTCCGGCCTTCTCTGGCGGCTCGTTTTGAACGACGGCGAGGTAAAACTTCTCAATCGAGTGCGCCTCGAACTGCCGCGTGAACGCCGCCTGCGCCGCCTTGCTCTTGGCAAAGACCACCACGCCGCTCACCGGCTTGTCGATGCGGTGGACGGCCTGCAATGGGTGCTTGCAATAGGCCTCCGCCATCTTTTGGAGGGAAACCTCGCCCGACAAATCGTCCTGAACCGACACGCCGCTCGGCTTGTTGACGGCGAGGAACTGGTTGTTCTTCATCAAAACGAGGCTGCCGAAATCAATCTTCTCCATCTCTTTTTTGTGGAATCTTGCCAAAAATCGGGTCAAAACTATCTAAAAATGGACATCACCCTCCAAACCCCTGCCCTCCTCTTCCCCGCGCTCTCGCTGCTGTTCATCGGTTACACCAATAAGTTCCTCGCCATCGCCAGCCTCATCCGCCGTCTCATCGAGGACTGGGAGGAGCGGCACGACGACACGCTCATCGACCAGATCCGTAGCCTGCGCCGCCGCGTGATGCTCATCCGCTGGATGCAGGCGACGGGCGTTTTGAGCATCCTTTTCTGCGTCGTGACGATGTTCGCCATCTACATCGGCCACCAGGGCTGGGCGAAGGGGCTGTTCGCCGCCAGCCTCCTGCTGATGATCGTCTCGCTCGGTTTCAGCCTCGTGGAGATCTTCTTCTCTGCGGGCGCGCTGCGCGTCCTGCTCAAGGATTTTGAGGAGCGGAAAGGGACGGAGCAGCAGGCGAAGGATTGACCAACCGGGCGTCCAAAGAATCGCGCAGCATCGCGGGGCTTGGATTTTCAGAATGGCTTTCTACTTTTGTGGCCCGTTTTGAAAAGCATCCATTTTTTTAAAAAATAGCAACACTCATGCTCATCATCGAGGTCAAGGACGAACCCATCGACAAGGTCCTGAAGAAGTACAAGAAGAAGTTCGAGCGCAGCGGCACCCTCAAGGAGCTGCGCCGCCGCAAGGCTTTCGTCAAGCCGTCGGTCGTCCGCCGCACGGAGGTTTTGAAGGCCATATATAAGGAGGAGACCTACGGCTACAAGGCCGAGGGTTGAGGCCCGACGGGCGCGAGTAGCTTTGCGCCATGACCGAGCAACTCCACCCAAGCCTCGCTTTCCACGAAGACCGCTTCGCCTATTGGCTCCAACACGAAAAGCGGTACAGCGGCCACACCCTGCAGGCCTACACCAGTGACCTGAAGTTCTTCGTAGGCTTCATCCTCGAGCACGAATGCCTGGCCTCCGTCACGGAGGTCAGGCATTCGCACGTCCGGGCGTGGGTGGTCGACCAGATGGAGCGCGGCATCGTCGCAGCCTCGGTCAACCGTCGGCTCACGACGCTCAAGACCTACTTCAACTGGCTCAAACGGCAGGGCATCGTCACGAAGAACCCGATGCTCAAGGTGCTCTCGCCGAAGGTCGGCAAGCGGCTCCCCGTCTGGGTGCCGGAGAAGGACATCACCCATCTCTTTCAGGAAGTCGACTTCGGCGAGGGCTACAAAGGCTGGCGCGCCCGCCTCATCATGGAGGTCTTCTACAGCTCGGGGATGCGCCGCAGCGAGCTCCTCAACTTAAAGGTGGAGGATGTCGATTTCGGTCGCTACCAGTTCCGCGTCCACGGCAAGGGCGACAAGATGCGGCTCATCCCCTTCACCCGCTCGTTGGGCGAGTTGATGGAAAAATACCTCGCCGTCCGCAACGAGACCTTCCCGATGAGCCAGGCGAAGACCTTCTTTTTGAACAACGAGGGCGGCCCCGTCTCCGAGTCGGCCATCGGCTCGACGGTCAAAAAGTACCTCTCGCTCGTCACCTCGGTGGAAAGGCGCTCGCCGCACGTCATGCGGCACACCTTCGCCACCCACCTCGCCGACGCTGGGGCCGACCTCAAAGCCATCCAAGAACTCCTCGGCCACGCCAGCCTCGCCTCGACGCAGATTTACACCCACAACTCCATCGACAAACTGCGGCGCAGCTACGAGCAGGCGCACCCGAAGGCGAAGGTTGATGAAGATTGAATGGGCGGAAAGTTGGCTCGTTTTTGTGAACCCAAATCGGCCATTCGCCTTTAGTCGCTCGCCAACACCATTAAAAAATGTTCCCAACCTACGATGTCATAGTGGTCGGCGCGGGCCACGCGGGCTGCGAGGCTGCCGTCGCTGCCGCCAACCGGGGCTGCTCCGTCCTGTTGGCCACGATGAACATGCAGACCATCGGCCAGATGTCGTGCAACCCCGCGATGGGCGGCGTGGCGAAGGGGCAGATTGTCCGCGAGGTCGACGCGCTCTGCGGCTATTCGGGCATCGTGACCGACTGCACGGCCGTCCAGTTCCGGATGCTCAACCGCTCGAAAGGCCCTGCGATGTGGTCGCCCCGAGCGCAGAGCGACCGGATGCGCTTTGCCGAAAAATGGCGGCAGATGCTCGAAAACCACCCGAAAATCGACTTCTGGCAAGAAATGGTCAGCGGTCTTTTGATAAAGGACGGCCGCGCCGTCGGCGTCCGAACAGGCATGGGCATCGAGATTCCCGGCCGCGCCGTCGTCTTGACGAACGGGACTTTTCTCAACGGCATCATCCACATCGGAGAGAAACAGTTCGGCGGCGGCCGCGCGGGCGAATCGGCGGCGAAGGGCATCACCGAACAGCTCGTCTCGCTCGGCTTCGAGGCCGGGCGGATGAAGACCGGCACCCCGCCGAGGCTCGACAGCCGCTCCATCGACTACTCGAAAATGGAAATCCAGCCGGGCGACGATCCGGCCGGGCGGTTCAGCTACACCGACACGCCGGTTTTGACCAAGCAACTGCCCTGCTGGACGGTCTACACCTCGCAAAAAGTCCACGACACGCTGCGCACGGGCTTTGACCGCAGCCCGATGTTCAATGGGCGGATTCAGGGCGTTGGACCGCGCTACTGCCCGAGCATCGAGGACAAAATCGACCGATTCGCGGACAAGGACAGGCACCAGCTTTTCATCGAACCGGAGGGTTGGGACACGGTCGAGGTCTACGTCAACGGCTTCTCGTCGAGCTTGCCGGAGGATGTCCAGTTCAAGGCCTTGCGGCAAATCGAGGGGCTGGAGAACGCCAAGATGTTCCGCCCCGGCTACGCCATCGAGTACGACTACTTCCCGCCGACGCAGCTTTCGACCAGTTTGGAGACGCATCTGGTGAAAAACCTCTTCTTCGCCGGGCAGATAAACGGCACGACCGGTTACGAGGAGGCCGCTTGCCAGGGCCTTGTCGCCGGGTTGAACGCCGCGCTCGCCGTCGCCGAGGAGGAGCCTTTCATTTTGAAAAGAAGCGAGGCTTACATCGGCGTCCTCATCGACGACCTCGTCAACAAGGGGACGGAGGAGCCGTACCGGATGTTCACCTCGCGAGCCGAGTTCCGCATCCTTCTGCGGCAGGACAACGCCGATTTGCGGCTCACCCCGCTGGCGGCGCGGCTCGGGCTGGATGGGTCGGAAAGCAGGATGGAAAGGGTCGAACAGAAGAAGCGGGCGGTGGCTGAAATCGAGGAGCACCTTCGGTCGAACTCGGTCCTGCCCGATGAAATCAACGGCTTTTTGACGAGCTGTGAATCCGCGCCCGTCTCTCAAAAAGTAAAATTGCACAGCATCCTCCTCCGCCCGCAGGTCGATCTGAAGTCGATGGCGGCCGCGCTGCCGGGGCTTTCCGACTTCTTGAAAAAGTACGACGCGGAGACGCTCGACCTCGCCGAGACCGGCCTCAAATACGAGGGCTACATCCGCAAGGAGGAGGAGATGGTGGAGAAGATGGCCCGCCTCGAAGACCTCCGCTTGCCCGACGGGTTCGACTACGGGAACATCGCCGCACTGTCGATGGAGGCGCGGCTGAAACTGGCCAAAATCCGGCCGCGCACCATCGGGCAGGCCAGCCGGATTTCGGGGGTGAACCCGGCGGACATCTCGGTTTTGCTCGTCCATGCGGGGCGGTGATGCGTTCCGAGACGGATGGGAAATTTCCAAAAATCATCCGCCCGGCTTGGCCCGGCGAAAAGAAGCCCCATCTTTGCCCCGCGAAAAGGTTCCGTAGCCGAGTGGTTAGGCACAGCTCTGCAAAAGCTGCTACAGCGGTTCGAGTCCGCTCGGAACCTCCAGATTCAGAAGCGCAACCCGTTGGTTTTCAACGGGTTGCGTTTTTTCTTTTAGCTACTTTCTGCGCTCGGCGCGCTCCCAGAGAACCGATTGCTGGCCACGCCAGAAGCGGCCGAAACCGGCGTATACCGCGTAGTTCATCACACAAAAATAATAGGGGACGAACAGGGCCTTGACCTTCACCTCCCGCCTTTCGAGGAGCCAGCCGAGTACTGCCGCTGTGTAAAAAACGACCTGCGCGGCAAGCAGCCATTTGTAAAAAACAGACCCGCCCGAGGCGACGAGCGCAGCGTTCGCCAAAAAAATGATGGGCAAAAAGGCCGGGGCAAGCGTCCAGCGGAGGACGCGGTGGCTGACGTATTGGAAGCTCAAGACTCCATATCTAAAAGGGTTGAGCAACGACCGCAGCCGCGAGATCGCCTGCAAGCCGCCCGCCGCGATGCGAATCTTTCTTTTCAACTCCTCCTTCACCGAGGCCGAATAGCCCTCGCTCGCAGCCGCGCCCGGCTCGTACATCACCCGGAAGCCGCGCTGCGCGATGCGGAGGGTGAGGTAGAAATCCTCGATGATGGTGTCCTTCGGCACCGGCTCGTAAAGGGCGGTTCGGATGGCGAACAGCTCGCCCGCCGCGCCGACGACCGACCACAGCTCGGCGTCCCATTTTTTCAGCAGCGACTCGTATTTCCAATAGATGCCCTCTCCCGCGCCGCTGGCCGCATCCTTTTCGTTCAATGAAATCCGTTTCTCGCCCGCGACCGCGCCGACACTTTCATTGGAGAAATGCCGAACCATCAGCCGCACGGCCTGCGCATTGACGATGGTGTTCGCGTCCGTCGAAACGACAATCGGAGCTTCGACGAACCCCATCGCCCGGTCGAAGGCGGCGATTTTGCCCTGCCGCTCGGGGCGGTGCAGGAGTTTCCAGCGCACATTAATCGGAAAGGGAAACTGCTCGACGACCTGCTCGGTGCCGTCGTCCGAACCGTCGGTGGCGAATAAGAAGGTGATTTTCTCGGGCGGATAGTCGAGGGCGAGGCAGTTCTCGATTTTCTCGCGCATCCAGTCGGCCTCGTTGAAGGCGCAGACGACGAAGGCGACTTCGGGCAAATCCACGTCAAGCGGCGGCACCTCCTTTTTGAAAAAGGACCGCTTCGTTTTTACCAAGATGAAAAGCAGCAGCCCGTACCCGAGATAGGCATAAAAGACAATCAGGATGCCCGCCCAAAGGAGGATTTCGAGGAGAGGTTGGCTCATGCAAGGTCTGTTTTGACAGGGGGCGAAGGTAGGCGACGGCCTTCCCGCCGGACAAGGCGGAAAATTCTCCGGCCGAGCGTCACGAAAGGGCTTACGTATATAAAAACACTTAACATGATGAGGCCGAACTTCATTTTGCCCCGCCTGTGTGACTGCCCAAGAAGTTTGCGCCACTGTAGATTTTCAACCAAAACGGCCCGTTTTTTGAACAAATGGGTAGGAAACAGACCTGAAATCGTCCAATTAGAGAAAAATAAATAAAAACTCCGTGAATCCCTTTCGGACAAAAACTATTGGCGAGAAAGAATGCCGTACTACTTTTGCCCAGCGGTTCGGCCACATCCGGGCAAGTTTTGTTGGAAGTGAATCACTGACCAGACGCTGAATCCGACCTTTTTAATCCCCTGATAATCCCGGAGTTTTTCAATCCACTCTCCCCGGCATTCTTTAATCCAAGTTTTTCCTCGTCACGCACAGCCTGTTGAAAAAAGGCGGTTTTGGCGGCCCTCCCACAGCCCGAAACCCGCGAGACGAACAGATAAAGACCGGGTCTTTTCCGAAACCAATTTTAAGTCAACTAATCCGGCAGCTTCGATGTGTCGGTCGGCCATTTGGCCCCTTCACGTTTCCGCTGCCCCCAATCCGATTGGCCTCGCTGGTCGGGACGGGCGTTTTCGCCTACGTCCGCTCGGCGAACCGAAACGCGAATTGAGACAGTCATCAACTTTTTGAGTCCTTTTACAAACAAGCACTCGCGGCCCGCCGCAAAACGAACACCTATTCTTTTAAAACAAAACTTCACGACAAATGACTAAAAAAGCCGTACTCATTGTGGAAGACTCCACCCCCTTCCGCACCTTGATGGGCAACCTGTTGAGCCGCGAATACGACGTGACGAGCGCCCGCAACGGCCTTGAGGCCATGATGTGGCTGCGCAGCGGAATCTTGCCCGACGTCATCGTCACCGACGTGCAGATGCCCGAGCTGGACGGGGCCGCCCTCATCTCCAACCTCCGCTGCAGCGGCCTGTTGCAGAACATCCCGGTGGTCGTCGTCAGCGGCTCGTGCGAGTCGTATGAACTTGATGAAATCAGGAGCCTCGGCGCGGAGGAGGTGCTCGTCAAGCCCTTCAAGCCCGCGCAGCTCCAGAGCACGATAAACCGTCTTGCCCGTCCGTCGGAGGCAGCCGCCGCCTGACCGGACGGGCAAGCGCCCCTCCTCGAAATCCCCCGCCTTCTCCTTTTTTTTGAATCCATCCCCCGTCGGGCAAAGCCGTCGAAAAACAGCGAAGGCGTTGCCCCGGCTCTTCTTTGCAAACAACGAACACTAATCTGAACATGGCAAACGCTCTCCAATCCCGGCCCCTGCGCGAGCTGCTCTTCGTCGGCTTCGACGGGCAGCGCGACGAGTCGATGCTCCTCGCTGGCTTCCCCGACGACAGCTCGATCTATGGCTGCGAGGTGCTCAACCAGCCTTTCAAGGCACTCCTCTGGCTCGAAAGCCGGGTGCATTCCCTGCAGGCATACCAGCCGCCCTTCGCGGTTTTTTTCAGCCTCGATTTTTTGAAAAAGGACCGGTTTGAGCTTGTCCACCAGTTGCAGGCGCACCCGGATTTGCGCTTCGTTCCGTTCATCGCGCTGGCCGAGAAGGGCGACGTCATCGCCCACGCCGATCTCCTCAAAAACGGCATCGACGACTGCTATACCCGCCCGGTGAAATGGTCGATGCTCGAAAGCCGGTTGGAGTTTCTCAACACCTTCAAGCCGCGCCTCCTCGAAAAACAGCCGACGCTCAAGCTCGAAACCTTCGAGGTCAAAATCCCGCGCTGGAAGCGCGCGCTCGACATCGTCGGCACGTCGGCCATCATCTTGGCCCTCTTTCCGCTCTTTGCGCTGACCGCGCTGGCCATCAAACTGGAGTCGAACGGGCCGATTATCTACCGGCAAAAGCGGGCCGGTCGCGGCTATCAGGTGTTCGACTTCCTCAAGTTCCGCTCGATGTACCCCGACGCCGACCGGCGGCGCGAGGAGTTCATGGCCCAAAATCAGTACGGCGAGGGCAAGTTCTTCAAGCTCTCCAACGACCCCCGCGTGACCCGCGTCGGCCGTTTCATCCGCAAGTATTCCATCGACGAATTGCCGCAGCTTTTCAATATTTTGAAAGGCGACATGTCCCTCGTCGGCAACCGCCCGCTGCCTCTTTACGAAGCCGAAGCCCTCACCAACGACCAGTGGGCCGAACGGTTCCTCGGCCCGGCCGGGCTGACCGGCCTCTGGCAAGTGACCAAGCGCGGCAAGAGCGACATGAGCGACGAGGAGCGCATAGAGCTCGACATCGCCTACGCCCGCCAGTTCTCCTCGCTGATGGACGCCAAGATTTTGGTAAAGACTTTGACTGCTTTTAAACAGGCGGAGAACGTCTGAGCACCACCTTCCTTCCTATGAAAAAACCTTCGGTCAGCATCATCTCCGTCAACTTCAACCAGACGGAGGTGACCTGCCAGATGCTCGAAAGCGTCCGGCGGCAGGACTTCCAAGATATCGAGGTGATTGTCGTCGACAACTGCTCGAAGGAGAGCTGCGCGGCGACGGTTCGCGCCCGGTTCCCAGAGGTTCGGGTCATTGAGTCCTCGAAAAACCTCGGCTTCGCGGGCGGCAACAACCTCGCCGTGCGCGAGGCTCGCGGCGACTATTTCTTCTTCGTCAACAACGACACGGAGCTGCCCTCCGGCTGTCTGAAAAAGCTGGTCGAACTGGCCGAGCGAACCCCCGGTTTCGGCGCGGCCAGCCCCAAAATCCTCTATTTCCCGGAAGAAAACAGCAAGGCGAACAACACCATTCAATACGCGGGCACCACCCCGGTCAGCCCGCTGACCGCCCGAAACCGGACCATCGGCCACGGCGAGCCGGACCATGGACAATATGCGGTTGCTACCCCGACCGCGTATGTTCACGGCGCGGCCATGCTCGTCCCGCGCTCTGTCTGCGAGCAGGCGGGGCTGATGGACGAGGACTTTTTCCTTTACTACGAAGAACTGGACTGGGCCGAGCGAATCCGCCGCGCGGGCTTTTCGATTTGGGTGGAGCCGACGGCCGAGATTTTCCACAAGGAGAGCCTGACCGTCGCCCGGATGGGCGCGTTGAAGACCTACTACCTCAACCGCAACCGCGTCCGTTTCATGCACCGGAACTTCGGCGGCTGGCGGCTGGCGGCTTTTCACGCCTTCCTCTTTGCGGTGACGGTGCCAAAGAACCTCCTCTCCTTCTATTTAAAAGGAGAACGGGAGAACGCCCGCGCCTTCTGGCAGGGCGTGATGTGGAACTTCCGCTCGGAAAGGCCCGCCGCGACGGCCAACCAGTTTGAGAAAATCCGGCTGGCCATCGCCTGATTTTGGCTGGCTTTTTGGCCATTGCTCCCCAATTTCGCCTCGGTTTTCGAGCAATCCCACCCCCGGTTGGCCGGGCTTCGGCCCATTTTTCAATCAAAGCACACTATGAGCAACCTCTTCTTCGGCCTGTTCGCCGTCTGCGCGGGCGTCCTGATTTTTTACCTGCTCCTCCCTTTTGCGACGACCCTTTTCGCAGAGTTTTTCCCGAAAAAGGAAAAGCGGCCCGGCCGCCCCGTCTCGCAAACCGACGTCGACTTCGGCTGCGTCATCACCTGCTACAAGAACGCCGACATCGCCCGCCCGCTCGTCGAGAGCCTGCTGCGGCAGTCGCACCCGAACTTGATGGTCTATCTCGTCGCCGACGAGTGCCCGCCCGTCGAATGGGGTTTTGACGACCTGCGGTTTCGGCTCCTGCAACCCAAGCCATCGCTCCGTTTGAAGGCAAAGAGCATCATCCACGCGATGGAAAATTTTCAACGGAAGCACGATTTCACCGTCGTCTTCGACGGGGACAACCTCGCGCACCCCGATTTTTTGAAAATCATCCAACGATACGCCCAGTCCGGCGAGACCGCCATCCAGGGCCAGCGCACGGCGAAGAACCTCGAAACCCGCTTCGCCGCGATGGACTCGCTCGGCGAGTTCTACAAAAACTGGGTGGAGCGCGTCGTCCCATGGCGGCTCGGCTCGTCGGCCGTCATCAGCGGCTCGGGCATGGCCGTCGAGACGAACCTATACTGGGAATACCTGCGCAGCCCAGAGATCGAGCGCGGCAAGCACCAGTGGAAGAAGATGCTGCAAGAGGACAAAATCCTCCAAAACCACCTCCTCCGCGCCGACCGCCGCATCGCCTATGCCTGGGACGCCGTCTGCTTCGACGAAAAGGTGTCGACCGGCGACGCGGCCCAGACCCAGCGCAGCCGATGGCTTTTCAGCTATTTCCAGAACCTGCCCAACTCGCTCGGCCTCCTGCGCCGCGCCCTCACGGGGTTTTCGTGGAACCAGCTGCTGTTCGGCCTCGTGACGGTTGGTTTGCCGATGTTCATCTTGCTCGGCGTGTCGGTGGTCTTCGCGGCCGTGGGGCTGGTTTTTGCTCCGAAAATCAGCCTCGCTATAGCGGCCGCCGTTGCCGTCTACTGCCTGAACGTCCTCTGGACGCTGCGGCTTTCCAACGTCCCGCGCCCGGTCTGGGAGGCGGTCGGGAGCCTCCCGGCGTTCGCGTGGCGGCAGTTCATGGGCCTGTTCAAGATGGCGAACCCGAACAAGAACTTCCGCCACACCGAGAGCGTCCATCAGGTCTCGGTGGAGGAGGTGATGAAAAAAATGGGATGAAACGCCTCGCCTACATCGAGTTCGCCCGCGGCTACGCGATTTTGAGCATCGTCTGCTTCCATGTTTTGCAGCGGCTCGAACTGCCGCCGCTTTTTCAGCAGGGCATCGTCTTCGGCGGGACGGGGGTGCACCTGTTCTTCCTCCTTTCCGGCTTCGGCCTCTGCCTCGGCAAGCCTGTTTCGACCGGCGAGTTTTTCAAAAAGCGGTTCTCCAAAGTCTGGCTCCCCTACGTCCTCGCGCTGACCGTCTCGCTCGGGCTCGCCGTGTCGACGGGCATCTTCGCCGACCGCTGGCCCGCGTGGCTGGCCGGGGCTGCGCTCTACCAGATGTTTTTCGAGCAATACATCGCCAGTTTCGGCGGCCACTTCTGGTTCATCTCGGCGATTTTCCAGTTTTACATCGCCTTTCCGTTCCTGCTTTTTTTGAAAAACAAGCTCGGCGCGGGCCGATTCTTTTGGCTCTGCCTCGCTCTTTCCATCGGCTGGTGGCTGGCGGTCTTCTTTCTCCAAAAGGGCGGCGAACGGGTTTGGAACAGCTTTTTCCTCCAATTCCTGTGGGAGTTCGCCCTCGGAATGGTGCTTTCGGACGGTGGTCGGACCTCCGCGAGCGGCAGCACGAATCAGCCCGAGATTCACCGGCCGGAGACGGTTTTCAGTTCGGCCTCCCAATCCCGGATCCCGAATCCCCAACTCCCCAACCCCTTCTGGGCCGCGCCGAGTTTTTGGGTCTATTTGCCCGTCGGCATCCTGTTCACCGGGCTTATGGTCTTGATGATTTTGAAGCTCGGCCCGGTCGGCAAGATTTTCAACGACGTCCCCGCGCTCATCGGCTATGCGAGTTTGAGCATCTTCCTCTTCCGGTTCTCCGAAAAATGGGCACCGCCGGTCGAGCGGTTCTTTCGCTGGGTGGGCGGTTTCAGCTACTCGCTCTATCTCGTCCACGTCATCGTGCTCGAACTGTTTTTGCTCTTTTTGAAAAAGACGGGGCTGTCGCTCGGTTCGGCTTGGCCGGTTGTTTTCGTCGGGCTGGCCTTGCTCGGCGGGTGGCTTTTCGAGCCGGTGTCGCGGGCGTGGGTCGGGCTTTTTGAAAAGAAAAAAGCCGCTGCTTCAAAATGAAAAAACGCCTCATCGCCTCCCTATCAATTAACCTTCTGCTGGCCGCCGCACTCGGAATCGTCATCGACCGGTTCGGCGGCCCGCGCTACGTCTGGTACCGCGTGACGAGCGGAGACAGCGGCGGCTCCTACCAGCACCGCGTCGAGCTCTACGAGAAACTCTCAACCATGTCGAAACCGGGAAAGATTGCCATCGTCGGCGACAGCCAAGTGGAGCAGGGCGAGTGGCGCGAGCTGTTCGGCGACTCGCTCGACATCGCCAACCGGGGCATCGTCGGCGACGGTGCCAGCGGCGTTCTGCGGCGGATCGGCTCTGTTTTAAAAGAAAAACCTTCCAAAATCGTCCTTTGGCTCGGCGTGAACGACCTGATTTTCGGGAACTCCGTCGAGTCGACGGCCGCCGAATACGGCAAGGTTTTGGACAAAATCCTTTTCGAAAAAGAGCCGCCCGAGGTGGTCGTGCTCTCCGTCATGCCGACGAACTCGGAGGTCAAAAACCTGCCCGTCTCGAACGCCGACATCCTTCTTTTGAACGAGAAACTGGCCGCGCTCGCCCGCTCGAAGTCCGTCCGTTTCGTCGATTTGACGGCCGGTGTTTCGGATGAAAAAGGGAGCCTCCGCGCCGCTTTCACCCTCGACGGGCTGCACCTCAACGGCGACGGCTATTTGGCTGTCAAACAAATCATCGAAACGGGAAAGGTCTTCTGACCAGACTGGCCGACCCTCGCGGCCGACAACTTTTTGAGAAAACCCATGCTGTTCAACTCGCTGACCTTCGCCGTCTTCGCGGCCGTCTTTTTCCCGCTCTATTTCCTGGCGAAGGGCCGCGCCCGTTGGGCCGTCTGCCTCTCGGCCAGCCTGATTTTCTACGGCTGGTGGGACTGGCGGTTCCTCGGCCTCATCCTCTTCGTGACGGTCGTCGACTACACGCTCGGCCGCCTTTTGGAGAAAACCGACGACGACGCGGCCGACAACATCTGGCTCAAAGAGGGCCTAGAAAAGCGGCGGAAACGCCTGATTTTCATCTCCGTCTGCATGAACCTCGGCTTTCTCGGGTTCTTCAAGTACTTCAACTTCTTCGTCGATTCGTTCGCCCGTATGGTCGGGGCCGACCCAAACTCGGTGGTTTTGCACATCGTCCTGCCGGTCGGCATCTCCTTTTACACCTTCCAGAGCATGAGCTACACCATCGACGTGTACCGGAGGGAAATCAAAGCCGAGAGGGATTTTTTCAAGTTCGCCACCTTCGTCAGCCTCTGGCCCCAGCTCGTGGCCGGGCCGATAGTCCGGGCGAAGGATTTTCTCCCTCAGTTCACCCGCGACCACGACTGGGACACCGACCGCGTGATGAGCGGACTTGGCCGCGTGATGTGGGGCTTTTTCAAAAAGGTGGCCGTCGCCGACAGCCTCGCCCCTTTTGTTGACCAATGTTTTCAGGCTCCGGGGACTTTCGGCTCCTTGCACCTGCTCATCGGCGTGGTGTTTTACAGCTTCCAGATTTACTGCGACTTCTCGGGCTACACCGACATCGCCATCGGCTTCGCCCGGATAATGGGCTTCCGGTTCATAGAAAATTTCCGCACGCCCTATTTCTCCCAATCTTTTTCGGAGTTCTGGGGCCGCTGGCACATCAGCCTCTCGTCGTGGCTGCGCGACTACCTCTACATCCCGCTCGGCGGCAACCGGGGCGGCAAATGGGGCACCTATCGGAACAACATGATAACCATGCTCCTCGGCGGCCTCTGGCACGGGGCCAATGGGGCGTTCATCTTCTGGGGTTTCCTGCACGGGCTTTACCTGATTTTGCAGCGCGTGTGCAGCCCCGCGTGGCGGCGGCTCGTGGCGGCGGTGCGGATGCCGGGCGCGGTCGAGAGCGGGATTTTGATGTTGACCTGCTACTTCCTGACCTGTTTCGCCTGGATCTACTTCCGGGCGGGCAGCCTCGGCCCGTCGAGCTTCAAGGTGGCCAACCAAATGATTTCCATCATCGCCAGCGGGGAGGCGTTCTCGTGGGCGGCGGTGGTCAACAAGTTCCAAGTGATGAAGGGCGCGCTCGTCATCTCGATCCTGCTGCTCGTCGAGGTCTCCAATTTCCGGTTCAGGTACAACCCCGTGCAGGTCGGCAGCCCGGCTTTCAGAGCGGCTGCGTTCGCGGCGCTGCTTTGCCTCATCGCGTTTTTGGGGACTTTTGGGAGCAACGCTTTCATCTATTTCCAATTCTAAAAACCATGCGCCAGACGCTCGCCCAAATAGCCCTCGTCGTCAGAGACTATGACGAGGCCATTAATTTCTACACCAAAAAGCTCCATTTCGACCTCATCGAGGACACCGCGATGAGCGAGACGAAACGTTGGGTCGTCGTCCGCCCGCCGGGAGGCGAGGGCTGCAAAATCCTGCTGGCAAAAGCCGTCGGCGACGAGCAATCGTCGCGCATCGGCAACCAGACGGGCGGGCGCGTCTTCCTCTTTTTGCACACCGACGACCTCGGGCGCGATTTCCAAAACTTGACTGAAATGGGGGTGAAAATCGTCCGCCCGCCGTCTGTCGAGGCGTTCGGGAAGGTGCTAGTCTTTTCAGACCTTTACGGCAACCTTTGGGACCTCATCGAGCCAGCCACATCCAGCTAAACAATTGGCCGTCAATGCTTTACGAGAAATTCAAGCCCGCTGACCATCTTCTCCTCGCCCTCTTTTTGCTTCTAAAAACCTTCGCCGCGCCTGCCCAAAAAGCACAATTATCAATTGACAATTCACCATTCAAATCCGTCAACCCCTTCATCGGCACCGGCGGCCACGGCCACACCTTTCCCGGTGCCACCGCCCCGTGGGGCATGGTACAGCTCTCGCCCGACACCCGCCCCGACCCCGGCGACTGGGACGGCTGCGGCGGCTACCACTTCTCCGACTCGCTCATCTACGGCTTCTCGCACACGCACTTGAGCGGCACGGGCATCAGCGACTATTGCGACCTGCTCATGCAGCCCGTCGCCGCCGGGGCGGGGTTCGAGCAGCGCGACTTCGCCTCCCCTTTTTCCAAAAAAACAGAGCGGGCCGAGCCGGGCTTCTACGAGGTCTTCCTCGACAAACCGGCCACGAAGGTCGAGCTGACCGCCTCCGAGCGCACGGGCTGGCACCGATACACTTTCCCGAAGGCGGCGAAGACCGGCAGCGTCCTCATCGACCTGCGCTGGCGCGACATCGTGCTCGAATCGGAGCTTGATTTCACCCGGATAAAAGAGGGCATCATCTCCGGCCACCGCCACTCGCGGAGCTGGGCGAGCGACCAGCGGTTCTTTTTCGAAATCCGCTTTTCGAGGCCGATAAAGTCCAGCCGGTTGGCGGACGTCGCCGGGCGCGACATCGTGGAGCGCGAGGTCAACAACGACCTCGGCCACCTCGACCAAAGCATTGGCCGGTTGGTGGCGAGATCGGGGCTGGCCGTCATCCTCGAGTTCGACCTCTCGGCGGGCGGGCCGCTCGTCGCCGAGGTGGGCATCTCGGGCGTCGACGTGGACGGGGCGAAGGGCAACCGCGAGGCCGAGTCGACGAACAACGATTTCGACAAAGCCCGCCAGCGCACCCGCGACGTTTGGGAGAAGCAGCTTTCCAAGATAGAAATCGAGGGTGGTTCGCCGCGCGACAGAACGGTTTTCTACACCGCCCTCTACCACACCATGCTCGCGCCGAACATCTGGTCGGACACGGACGGCCGCTACCGGGGCC
>JBGAWE010000045.1:0-24582 GCA_044227705.1 Saprospiraceae bacterium | reverse complement strand
GCCCTGTTTGAACAGAGCAGGCTTTTTTGTTTGAAAAACTACGGCATCAGGCCTCAGCCTCCGGCTTCTTACCCGTCTTGTTCCACTCCTCGATGAGCCGCAGCCCCATCAAGTCGATGACCGACGCGCCCTGACCGCCCGCGCCCATGATGAGCGTGTCGGGGATGATTCGAACGCCTTCGCGACCGATTACCTCCATGATTTTGAGCTTGGCAAACGACTCGCCGCCCATAGCCTGCACCTGCAACTCGTAGGACTCGGCGTTTGACTTGCCAATCGCAAGGATTTTCGATGCCTCGGCCTCGCCCGTCACGGTCGTGCGCTGCGCCTCGGCTGCTCCCATCAGCCGGATCTTCTCCGCATCGGCACCGGCGATGAGCTTGACGCGCTCCGAGTCGGCGTCCGCCTGGATTTTGATGGACTGTGCCTCGCCCGAAGCCTTCCGAACCGCCGCGTCGGCGATGCGCTCGGCAATCTGCACACCCTGTTGCGCCTGCACAATCTCCTTTTGCATATCGGCGACTGCTGTCTCTTTTTCGAGCGCTTGCCGCGTCTCTTGCGCCAGCCGCTGGGTCTCGTAGGTTGCCTTCTGCTCCTCTGCGATCTTCCTGTCCGTCAAGGTTTTCATCAAGCTTTCCGGCGGAACGATGTCGCCAATGAGCGTGTCGACGCCATAGACATTGTACTCCTGCAACACCCGGCGAATATGCTCGCGGGCAGAGTCCTGACGCTCCTTCCGGCTGGTGAGGAAGGAGATGACGTCGGCATTCTGCGCCGAGTTGCGGAAGTAGTTGCCGATGGTCGGCTCCAAAACCTGGCTGACGAGGTTGCCCATCGTCCCGAACCGCGCGATCACTTTCGGCGCATCGACCGCCGGTATGTGGATGATTTGCGACACGTCGAGGTTGAACGGGAAGCCGTCCCTCGACCTGACTGTGATGGTTGACAGATGCCGGTCGAGGTTGTGTGCCTCCGTGCGTGCATTGGCCCAGTTGAGCACGAGGTTGGTCGTCGGCACCGGCTCCACCTTCATCGTGTAAGGGTTGAGTGGGTAGCGACCGGGGCCGAGCGGCTCGATCCAAACGCCCTTTTTCCCTTTATGGACGATGTTGCCGTGCTTGAACTCGTCGCCCGTCACGTCTTGCCCCTCGTCGCCGACGAACGAGTTGACCACGCCGACATAGCCAATCGGAATCGTCACCATCTCCACCTGCTCAACCTGCACAAACCACGGGTTGAAGTTGTAAAGGCCCGAGAGCACGATTTGCTGTTGCAGCCCCCGCATCCCGCCCGCTCGGAGGAAGGCGTCGGGGTTCTGGAAGTTGTTGTGCCCGTCAACTTGTCGCCCGGCGATGTTGCCTGCCGTGATGGCCTCGCCGTCGAGCGTCGTGACGATGCCGACCTTGTTCTCGTCGATCCGCGTCATCTCTGTCAGCTCGACGTTGAACAGAAAGGTGTTGACGCGGTATGTTCCTGCCGTCAGGTAGCCGGACTGCCGTCCCTTCTGCCCGCCATCGGAAAGGAAGGCGACTGCGTCCTGAAACGTGTCGCATGGCACCTCTGGGGCCAGCACCCGGCCGTTCTGCAGCTCCTCGCCGTCCTTCGCCACGAGCAGGCCGATCTGTCCGTTGGGGATAACGGTCAACGGCTGGAGCTTGATTTCGTACTGCCAAATCCACTTGCCGAAGTGCAGCCCCGGCGGCAGCGGTTGTGCTTGATAACCGGCCTCACCCTTCGTGGCGATGATGCGCCCATCGGGCAGCTCGCGGTTGGTGCCAAAGAGGACGAACTTCTTCGTCACCAGCCCGATCTTGTCCTCCGGGATGATGACGATGCCGAGCAGTTGAAAGAGCTTCCGGTGAAAAAGCACGGCGAGCAGCGGCAGGATGACCCACCAAAAGCCTAAAATCGTTTCCATTTTGTTGGAATTTGAGTGAAGAATCTGCCAGCCCGGACTGTCCGCTGTTCTTTTGAGAAGGCGCGCCAGCGCTCCGAACTGACAGCCCACAAACCGGCCAACCTCACCCAAAATTCCCCCCATCAGACGAATGCAAGGCCGACGACGACCAAGCCAAGCCGCGGCCCGGCCAACTCTCGGCCACCTTTACCGTCCGTAAATGCCATCGGCGCCCTTCGACGAATCGCCCCCAATTCGTCAGAGTCGCCTTTCCCACCAGACTGTGTCAACCAGCGGTGCGAACGGCCGGAAACCGTTCTTTTCGAGAACGCGGATGGAGGCCGCATTTCCGCGCTCGACTTCCGCTTTCACCCGCTTGATGGGCGAGTGGAGCCGCGCCCATTCGAGGAAGCAGCGCATAGTCCGCGTCATCACGCCCTGCCCGGCGTGGCCGCCGAAAACCCCGTAGCCAATCTCCACCGCGCCCGTCGAGTCGAGGCCCGTTTTGAGCATGAAGTCGGCCACGAGCAGGCCACTCTTTTTTTCAAATGCCAGCCAACGAGTGAAATAGGGCCAGTCCTCGCCCACCTTTTTCATACTTGGCAGACAGTATTCGCGGCAGATTTGGTCGATTTCGCGGAGGTCTTCGACCGTCTGATCCGGACATCAAGTTCGTCGAATAAGACGGCCCGGTCGGATAAAAACAACAGCAACCGCCGCTCGTCGAGCGCAACGATTCGGATGCCCTCGGCCGAGAAATCGAGTTGCCGGGGCAGTTGCTTCTGTTGGTTTGCGTCCAATCTGGTCGAGCTTGGGCGGGGCGAGACGGTCAACTCGCCTCCACCGGTGTCAAATTAAAGGTCCGAAAAAGTCGTCGGAGTCAGTTTCTGTTGGAGGTTTTCTGTTGCAGCAAAGGTGAAATCCGACAAAACAAAACGGCAAGATTCTAAAAACATATTTTTTTGCCGATTCCAAGTGACGGGTGAGCAGTAGGAGGTTTTGTCAGTCAAATCCTATGAAATAGGTGTAAAAAAGCAAACTGTCATTCTAGCATCACATCCCGAGAGGCCCGGGCAGCCCTTCCGCCAAAGCCTCGACTTTTGTTTTATTTAAAAAAATATATCAAGATTTTCATAAAATTTTTTGTGTCTTAAAAACAACTTGCGTTAAGTTTGTGCCGTCAAATTTGAGGTCTTAAAACAGAAACCTTTTGGCTATGGAACTCAAAATTTTGGAGAGCAAGAAAGGGACGAAGGTCGTGACTGCGAGCAACCTCCACCTCGCGCTGGGCCTGCCCAACCACAGCTATGGCGTGAACCTGCGGCGGTGGCTGCGCGACACCTATGAGTTTAGCGACGGAATCCGTCGACCTGTGGAGCTGCGCGACTTCGGCCGGCGGCCCAGCCCGATCAGCCAGCCGGTCGACGACTATTATCTGTCGCTCGAGCTGGCCAAGCTCATCTCGCTGCGCACCAACAGCAAAGAGAAGCTGCGATACGCCCGGTTCTTGAGCTTGGCCGGGAGCAATTTTCAAATGGAGCTTTTTTCGCAAGCAGCCTGATTGAAAGGCGTTTCTACCTTTGGGCCGCCCTGATCACATAGCCGCAAAAACGCTATTGGTCTAATGATTCAGAACCCAAAGGCTGACGACAGCCTCCTCATGCAGCGCAACATGCTCCGCACCACTCGCCAGAACACGAAAATCGTGGCCACCATCGGCCCAGCCAGCAGTAGCTACGAGACGCTGCTCGACTTGGTGCGGGCGGGGGTCGATGTCTTCCGTCTCAACTTCTCTCATGGAAGCCATGCCGACAAGCTGGCCATCATCAACCACATCAACTACATCAACGAGAAGTACAACACGCACATCGGCATCCTCGCCGACCTGCAAGGGCCGAAGCTGCGTGTCGGCGAGATCGAGAACAACGCGCTGCCGCTTGCAGAGGGCGACGTCATAACCTTCGTCAACGAGCCGTGCGTGGGCAACCGCGAGCGCATCTACATGAGCTACGACCATTTCCCGATGGACGTTGAGGTCGGTGAAAAGGTCATGGTCGACGACGGGAAACTCGTTTTCGAAGTTGTCGAGACGAACAAAAAGGACACGGTGCGGATGGTCACGTTGTTCGGCGGGATCCTTTCCTCAAAAAAAGGGGTCAACCTTCCGGACACGAACGTCTCGCAGCCGTCGCTCACGCCGAAGGACTTGGCTGATTTGGAGTTCATATTCACCCAGCCGAGCATCAATTGGATTGCGCTTTCCTTTGTCCGCCGGGCGGAAGACGTGCAGGACCTAATCGATCGGGTACAGGCAGTGGGGCACACCGCGAAGGTTTTGGCCAAAATCGAGAAGCCGGAAGCCGTCAAGAACATCGACTCCATCATCAAGGTCGCCAACGCCATCATGGTCGCCCGGGGCGATCTCGGGGTGGAGATGCCCATCGAAAAACTGCCGCACGTCCAAAAGGAGATCGTCAATAAGTGCATGCAGTGGGCGCGGCCGGTCATCGTGGCCACGCAGATGATGGAGAGCATGATGACCAACCCCTCCCCCACCCGAGCCGAGACGACCGACGTGGCCAACGCCGTCCTCGACGGCGCCGACGCCGTGATGCTCTCGGGCGAGACAGCGGCGGGCAAACACCCTGTCAAAGTGGTCGAGTACATGTCGAGGATTGTGGAGGAGACGGAGAAATACGTCCACGAAGCCATCACTTCGAGGCGGCCGAAGCCTAGCACCAAGTCGCGCAGCTATTACAGCGACATGGTATGCTTCAAGGCAGGGGCAATCGCCGAGGAAATCGGGGCGCGAGGTATTGTCGGCATGACGACCTCCGGCTACACGGGCTTCAAGGTGTCGAGCTTCCGGCCGAACTGCCCCATTTTCATCTTCTCCGAGCAGCCGCACATGCTCGCAACGCTCAACCTTTGCTGGGGCGTGCAGTGCTTTTATTACGACCGGTTCACGACGACGGACGAAACCATTTCCGATACGACCGAAATCCTGAAAAGTGCCGGTTTCATCAAAGCAGGCGACATCATCGTGAACACCGGCTCCATGCCCATCGAGAAAAAATACCGGACGAACATGCTTCGCGTCACGCTGGTCGATTGAGCCTCTCGGTCAAGCTTGGCCTTGCGGATTTCCGTGGCAACCTTTGCGGCAAGTTCTAACAGCCAACTTTCAAAATGGACAGCCGCATCTACGTCGACTCCGAAATCGGTAAGCTCAAAAAAGTCATCGTTCACCGACCCGACGAGGGCATCGCCCGCATCACCCCAAAAAGAGCGGAAGAGCTTCTGTTCGACGACATCGTCCACGTCCCCAACATGCAAGACGAGCATGACGTGTTTACAGCAGTGCTGCGGGCCTTCGTCGGGAAGGAGAACGTTCTCGAAACGCGCGACCTGCTCGCCGACTCGGCCCGCGACGAGGAGAGCAAGTACGAGGTCATCAACAAAATCATCGACTTCGAGGAGCTGCCCTATTCGTTCATCCCACGACTGGCCGGGCTGTCACCGGAGGAACTGGCGGACGTCCTCATAAGCGGTTATCTCGACAAGGAGGACAGGTACCTTTTCGACCCCATCCCCAACTTCATTTTCACCCGCGACATAGCCGTGACGGTTCGTGACCACGTCATCATCACGCGGGCGGCAAAGACGGCTCGTTACCGGGAAAACTTCCTGACCCGGCTCATCTTTTCGAGCCACCCGTGGTTCAGAAGATTGAAAATTGACGGAAAGACCATCAACTTGAACCGCGTCGACAAGTTCCCGCCCTCCAAAAAAGGGGAGCACATCAGCCTCGAAGGCGGCGACGTGATGGTCATCAACCCCGACACCTTGCTCATCGGCTGCTCCGAGCGGACGAACGACTACAGCTTCCGCGCGCTCAAGGACCACCTCTTCGAGCGCGGGCTGATGAAGAACATCGTCCAGATAAACATCCCGGCGGAGCGCACCTACATGCACATCGACACGGTCTTCACACACATCAACCGCGACCATATCGTGGCTTTCAAGCCGCTGATAAAGGATGGGCTGGGCAGCTTCGTGGACGTCTACCGCTCGAACGGCGAGGAGGTCGAGTACGGCACCATCGTCGACTTCATGCTGGCCGAGGTGAACCCGAAGATGGAGTTCATCTACGCGGGCGGCGGCGAGACCCCGTACCAGGAGCGCGAACAGTGGACCGACGGCTGCAACCTCGTCGCGCTGAAGCCCGGCGTCGCCGTCACCTACGACAGAAACCCGATGACGGAGCGGGCTTTCAAAGACTTCGGGTACAAGGTGTGCACGGCCGAGAAGTTCCTGCGCGACGTCGCCAACGGCAAAATCGACCCTGAAAAGGTAGAGAACACCATCATCACCATCCCCTCGAACGAGCTGTCGCGGGCGCGCGGCGGTTCGCACTGCATGACCTGCCCGGTCGAGCGCGAATCCATTTGACCATGTTTCAAAGCGAGGTCAAAATCCGTGTGCGCTATGGCGAGACCGACCAGATGGGCTATCTTTACTATGGCCGGTACGCCGAGTATTACGAGGTCGGCCGCGTCGAGGCCATCCGCTCGCTCGGCTTGAGCTACAAGGAGATGGAGGAGCGCGATGGCATCTGGCTGCCCGTCGCGGCGGTCGAGATGCGCTACCTGCGGCCGATCTTCTACGACGAGCTGGTGACCGTGCAGACCCAAGTCCGCGAATTGCCGGGGCGGGAAATCACCTTCCACGTCGAAGTTTTCAATGAAAAAGGGAAGCTGGCCAACACCGGCCGCGTCCGCCTCGCCTTCTTCGACGCGAAGCTGAAAAAGGTCGTCGAGGCACCTGGCTACCTGCTGGACAGTCTCCGCCCTTTTTTTGAACCGTAAAAAGAGCCATGCGTCAGCCAAAAACATGGCAAGGCCGCCTCAACCAGCTGATCGAGCGGAACCCGCTCTGGCTCGGCGCCGTCGGATGGGCGCGTTCGCACTCGCTGCCCGGGCTGAAACGGGTGCCCATCTACAACCTCATCGATTTCATCCGTGAAGAGGCGAAGAACGACGCGCTCACCGCCCGCGCGAATTCGATGGCGTTCAGCTTCTTTTTGAGCATCTTCCCGAGCATCATCGTGCTGTTCACGCTGCTGGCATACACGCCGCTCTACTCGATTTTTGGGGAGACGTTGCAAAAAAGCATCTCCGACGTGATGCCCGGGGCGGTGGGCAAGATGATTTTCAACACCATCAAGGACATCACCACCATCCCTCGCAGCGGGCTGCTCTCGGCCGGCTTTGTGCTGGCGCTGTGGTTCTCCTCGAACGGCATGATGTCGCTCATGCGCGGCATGGAGAAGCGCTACAAGGGCACATTCCGGCGGCGCGGCGGCTGGGAAAAGCGGCTCACCGCCCTCAAGCTCACAGCGCTGATGGGCATCGTCCTCATCGCCAGCGTGGTGTTCGTCATCCTCGGCAACACGTTGCTGGGGCTGCTGTTCAAGTATGTCCACGTCGGCTGGCTGGCGCGGATGGTTCTGTTCGGCTTCCGGTGGGTGGTCGTGATGCTGCTTTTCTACACGGGCATCTCCTTTATTTACCAGTTCGGCGCGGCGACGCGGCGGCGCATCCCGTTCGTCAACCCCGGCTCGGTCGTGGCGACATTGTTGAGCATCCTCACCTCGTGGGGCTTCTCCTTTTATGTCGACAACTTCGGCTCCTACAACAAGGTCTACGGCTCCATCGGCACGCTCATCGTGCTGATGCTCTGGATCCAGCTCAATTGTTTCATCATCCTAGTTGGCTTCGAGCTGAACGCGGGCATCGCCGTCATCCGCGACCGGCGGCGCGAGGCCCGGGCGGAGGGCGAGGAGTGAGCGCCGTTTTTTTTCGCCAAGTCCCGGAGTTTTTTCAGGAAAACAAACCCTGGGCGAACGATGTCCGGACCGGCCATTTTCTCCTGTTTTGAATTCCGGTTTGAATAAATCACGGCCCGTGTTTTTTATTTGCCGTTGATTTTCAGCCAATTGCGCGGCGCGGACCGCGAAAAATCCGAACGCAACCAACTATGAGTACGAGAATCTTCCCCCTTCTGGCCTTCGCCATTTGGTGCTTCCTCTGCCGCAACTGGTACGTCTGCCACATCAAGGAGCGGTGCGCCAGCCCGGTCGAGATGAGCCGGATACCCGAGCAGCCCATCGCGCAGGCCCCCCCCGCAGAACCCGAACCCACGCAGCAAACCGTCGCGGCCGAGCCAACCAAAGAAGAGGCCCCTGCCGTCGCCGAACCCGCCCCCAAATCGGAGCCGCCCGCCCCTAAAACAGAGCCGAAAGCTGCGACAAAAAGCTCAACCGTCGAGGAGCTTTCCGACCGCGTGGTCATCCACTACGACTACAACAAGCTCGACAAACAGGCCAACGCCGACGTCGACGACTACCTCTCGCGACTGGCCGAGAACCTGAAATCCAGCGGCAAGACCGTGACGCTCGTCGGCCACACCGACGCGGTGGGCGACCCGAAGACCAACATCCTCGTCAGCGAGCGGCGGGCGAAGAACATCCGCGACATTTTGAAAGAAAAAGGCGTGGCCGCCCACCAGATCAAGACCGTCGGCAAGGGCGAGAGCCAGCCCGTCGGCAGCAACGACAACCCCGAGGGGCGGCGGCAGAACCGGCGCGTCGAGGTCGTCCTCGGAAACTGACCTATCAAACATCAACTATCAGCAACTCAAAGCAATGTTCGAACAAAACCCAGTCATCGGCCCCGGCACGGGCACCACGACCACCCACACGCTCGAAATCCTCGTCATGCTGGCGGGAGCCTTTTTGCTCGGCCTCTGGATGGGCTGGCTCCTTTGGAACCGGTTCAAGGCGGCCTACGATGCCCTCCTCGCCGAGCACGAGACGGCAAAGGCAAGCCTTGGCCTGAAAGAGCTTGAGGTCGACACCCTCAACAAAAAAATCGCGCAGCTCGACGGCGACAACCTCACCATGCGCACCCGCATCGACTCGCTGACCGCCGACCACCACGACACGGAGGCGCGCGCGCAGCACCTTTCCGGGCAGGTCGCCCACTGGCGCGAACGGGCGGCGGCGCTCGAAACCGAACTGGCCGCGCTCCGCCCGGCCGAGGTGCCGATGGAGGTGATTGAGTCGCCGGTCGACGTCCATATTGAAAGTCTTGTCGAGGATTTGCCGGCAGTCGAAGAGGCTGTCGTCGAAGCGCCCGTCGTCGAGCCGGTAATTGAAAATCTTGCCATCGAACTGGATGAGGTTGAAGTCGAGGTGCCCGCTGTTGTCGCGGAAGTGCCGCCGGTTGAAATCGAAGCGCCCGGCCGCCGAGCCAACCGTTGAGGTCGAGGAGCGGGTCGTCGTGAACACCTACACGGGCAAACCGGTCACCATCGAACGGGTGATTGTCCACCAGCCTTATGTCGATGAGACGGCCAGACCGGAGGCCGAGCCGGCTGCTGAACCCAAAGAGGATAGCCCGGCCTACGCACCGGTCTTCTCGTTCACCCCGGCCGCCTCGGCCGACGACCTGCGCATCATCGAGGGCATCGGGCCAAAAATCGAGCAGGTCTTGAACGCAGAGGGGATTTCCACCTTCCGCCAGCTTTCCGAGACCTCGGAGGAAAGGCTGCGCGAAATCCTCGCCGCCGCCGGCAACCGCTACAAGATGCACGATCCCTCGACGTGGTCCGAACAGGCCCGCCTAGCGGACTCGGGCGATTGGGAGGCTTTGAAAAACTGGCAAGACCAGTTGAAAGCTGGCCGTGAAGTCGGTGGTTATGAAGCCGCCGCCGAGGCTGAGATTTTAGAGGAAAAACCCGTCGTAGAGCAAATCGAAAAACCAACGAACGGCGTCTATGTCACCCCCGATATCATCCCCGATGAGGCACTCCTGATTTCGGATGAACCAGCCGCTGTCGCGGCGGACGACCTCAAAGTCGTCGAAGGCATAGGCCCAAAGATTCAGGAACTGCTCAACAGCAACGGCATCAACACCTTCGCCGAGCTTTCGACCACCTCGGTCGCTCGCTTGAAGGAGATACTCGACACGGCCGGCGGCCGTTTCGCCATCCACGACCCCGGCACTTGGCCCGCGCAGGCCCTCCTTGCCGCCAACGGCGAATGGGAAAACCTAAAAGCATATCAGGGCTTTTTGAACGCCGGGAAACGGCCCGAGTGATTCGGCTTCCACAGACCGCACGGTCGCTCGAAAGGGGGCCGTGCGGTTTTTCTTTTTAATCGAAATCAAACTTGCACTATGGTGAAAAACTTCGCCCCTCTCGTCTTCCTGCTGTTGCGCACGGCTTGCTCCGCGCAGCCCGGTTTCACCGCCGACGAGGTCGTGCCGCTCTATTCCCATCCCTTCGGCTTCGGCTCCAACATGGGCGTCTACCCGCCCTACACCGACGAGACCCTCGCCGCCCTCGTGCGCGGCCTGCCCGACGGCTCCACGCCCGGCATCGGGGTCAACTGCATCCGGCCCGCCTTGCCCGAGGAATTTCTTGATTACTGGGGGTACACCATCCGCGAGAGCACTTTCCGGTTTTATGATTCCATCGGGTTGAAGAACAACACTGTTTTCCTCGGCTTCCCCGCACCGAGGCACCGCGACTCGACCGAACACTGCCCCGGCCACATGAGCGTGTTCTTCAAAAACATGTACCTCCCGATCTGGGACGACGGCGAGAACGGCACCCCCGTCAACGACGACAACCCCGCCGCCCTCTACATCTGGAAGACTGTGCAGGTCTACGGCCCGTATGTCCGGTTTTGGGAGATTTGGAACGAGCCGGATTTCGACATCGGCGGCAACGCCTGGAAGCCGTCGACCATCGAGAACAACTGGTGGCTCAATACGCCGCAGGCCTGTGAGACGACGACCTATGCGCCTGTTTACCACTATATCCGCCTGCTGCGAATCGCCTACGAGGTTATCAAGGACTACAACCCCGACGAGTTCGTCTGCGTGGGCGGCATCGGGTATCCGAGCTATCTCGACGTTTTGCTGCGAAACACCGACAACCCGAACGGCGGCAAGGTGACCTCCCAATTCCCCAAAAAGGGCGGCGCCTATTTCGACTGCCTTTCCTACCACAGCTATCCGCATATCGAGGGCGCAACCCGGGCTTGGGACAACAGCATCGCGGGCTTTCGGCACTTCCGCCACAGCGACGCCTGCGTCGACGGAGTATGGAAAAAGAAGGCGGACTTCGATCTTGTGCTGTCCAAATTCAGATACGACGGTTCAATGCACCCGAAAAAGCACTGGATCGTCACCGAGTTCAACATCCCGCGAAAGGAGTACGGTGACTACATTGGTTCGGCCGAGGCACAGGTCAACTTCATGACGAAGACCCTCGCCATGGCCCCGGCCGAGGGCATCGACCAGATGTACGTCTACAACCTGTCGGACAACAAAATCGGACCGCATACCGACAACGAGTTCAGCTTCATGGGCTTCTTCAAAAATCTGGAGGGAAAACAGCCTTTCGACAATGAGCGAAACGCCCTCGCCACCGCGTTCAAAACCGTGAGCGACCAGCTGCGCGGGACGAAAGTTGATGCTGCGCGGACGAAGGAACTGGCTCTCCCGAACGGCATCCGGGGCGTGGCATACAAGGACGAACTGGGCAAGAACCTCTACGTACTGTGGGCCGCCACGTCGAAGGACAGGAGCGAGGCGGCGGCTGCCGATTATTCCTTCCCAACTTCTTTTGACGAAAAATACTTCACAGCGACCGGCCCATCGGGCGTGGGTTATTTAGTGAACGGCCGGCAGGTCAAACTGACAGGTTCGCCCATCTTCCTGCGCGAAACGCCTGTTTCAGAAGCCGACTACGACAAAACGCCGCGCATCTTCCCCAACCCGACGGGCGGGGCGACGGTCTTCTCGTTCTATCTTTTTGAAAGGCAGCCGGTGACGGTCGAGCTGTTCGACGCAAAAGGCAGCCGGGTGAGCGTCTATTTCCAAAAAACGGAACTGCCGGAGGGGGCACACCAAGTCCTCATCGAAGAAAGGGGACTGGCGGCTGGGAGCTACCTCGTTCGGTTCACGTCGAAAGAGGGGACGAAAGCCGTCAAGTTCATACGGGTCTAAGCGGCCAGTTTTTCTCAAAAAAGAAGGGTGTCGAGCGGCATCAACGGAAAAGCTGAAGGCAGGTCGCTCTTCTCGATTTCGACAAATCCCCGCTTCGCGTAAAACCGGATGGCAGCCTGAAACTCGTGTTTCGTCCCAAGAAGGAGTCGGGCGAAGCCGTTTTTTGTCGCCCAATTTTCCAGCTGATCACACAATCTCGCCGCCACAGAAAGTTCCGGTCCGCGACTGTCCTTCCTGACGAACATTTTTCGGATGACCCCAAACTCCGACCTGGCATCTATGAGCGCGATGGTGCCGACCACCTCTCCTCTTCCATCGACGGCGACCCAGAAATTTCCCCGGCCGGACTGGTAGAAATTGGGGATGTCCAGCAAGTCGGGCTGGTCGGCGAGAGTTATCGGCACACCGAACTCGCCGTTTTGAATGCCCACGATAAGGCCCGGAATTTGGGCTTGGAAAGCGGCTTCGTATTCCCTGATTTCAATCATGTCCCCCAAAATTTGGAGCAAAAAAATGCCCCCGGCCACGCGGCCGGGGGCATGCTCCTATAAAACATTTGTTTCTTATCGGACGATGGTCACGTCGCCTTTGTAGAGCACCTCGCGGTTGTCGATGAACTTGATGTTCGCCCAATAGACGTAAACCCCAGGGTTGAGCTGCTTGTTGCGGACGACGCTCGACCAGCCGTGCGCCGGTTCGTTGGGCTGGAAGCCGTAGTCGGCCCAGACCTTGTCGCCCCAGCGGTCGAACATCTCGAAGGCCGTGATTTCCAGCACCTGCGCCGGGTTTGCGAAGATGATGAGCTGGTCGTTCAGCCCCTCCGCGTTCCACGGGCTGATGGCGTTGGGGATGTAGACGTGCGGGTCGCGGTCGACCTTGATGTTGACGGAGGCTGTCGTCTGGCAGCCAGCGACCGAGATCAGCGTGACTTTGTAGGTCGAGTTTTTGACCGGCTTGACCGACGGGTGCAGCAGCGCGTTGACCGAGTTGCCGGCGAAGGTCAGGCCGGTCGTCGGCGTCCAGATGATGGTGTCGACTTGGTTGAGCGGGAACCCGGCGTTGAGCTTCGCGTCGAGCGTGATGCTGTCGCCGAAGTTGAGCTGGATTTCCGGCACCATCGTCAGCTCGGGGATGGCCGGTTGCGGCACCGCGAGCGGCTCGTGGTACTTGCAGCCGTTCACGTCCTGCACCCAGAGGTCGTACTGGCCGGGCAGCACGTTGTCGAACTGCGCAGCGGAGAACCAGTTTTTCCCCCCGTCGATGCTGTAGACATACGGCTCGACTCCGCCCGTAACGCCAGTGAAGGCAATGATTCCGTCGCCCTGACAGCTCGGGATGGTCAAATTGACCTGCAAATCGGTCGGCTGGCTGGTCTGCGCAGTGATGACGACTTTGTCGGTCGCCGTGCAGCCGTTCACCGTGCTTGTTGCCGTGATGGTGTACGTCCCGGCGGCGTTGACGGTCGGCGTGAGGCTTGTCGCGCCGCTGACGATGTTGCCCGGCTGGGCTGTCCACGCGACGTTCGTCTGCGGCGAGGCCGTGCCGATGAGCGAGGCGGTTGGGTTGGCGCAGGTCAGTTCGGAGGGGTTGCCGGCGTCGACGGTCGGTGCCGCGATGTTCTGCCCGACGGTCGCTTGAGCGGTCGAGGAGCAGCCGTTGTTCGAGTTAAAAACCGTGAGGACGTATGTCCCGATTTTGTCGACCACCGGCGTGAGGGTCGTCGGCCCTGTTGTGATGTTCCCGTTCGTCGTCGCCCACGAATAGGTGATGCCCGGCCCCGAGGCCGAGCCGACGCCGCTCAACGTAACCGTCTTCTTCGTGCAAGTCAGTTCTCCCGGCGTTCCGACGACGGCCAGTGGGGCCGTTGTGTTCGCCGTGACCGACGCAGAGGCAGTTGCCGTGCAACCGTTCGACGTGTTTTTCACCACGAGTTTATAGTCGCCCGGCTTCGAGATGGTCGGCGAGAGGGTCGTTGCGCCGTTGTCAATTTTCCCGTTTGCCGTCGTCCATTGATAGGTGAAACCGGGCGCGCCCGCGCTCGAACCGGTGCCGCTCAAGGTCAAAGTTTGGACAGCGCAGGTCAATTGGCCGGGCGCAGCGATGACGGCCGTTGGCGGCACCTTGTCCTCGATGACAACGACGGAGGCCGTGGCTGTGCAGCCGTTGAGGTTGTTCGTCACTGTCAAATTGTAGGTGCCTGCCGTGCTGACTATGGGGACGAGCGGGTTGCTCAAGTCGTCGATTTTGCCGCCATTTGTCGCAGCCCAATTGTAGGAGAACTGGCCCGTGCTCGATGCCGTCGCGTCAAGCTCGGCAGTGGCGAAGTTGCAGTTGATGGTGGTGGGGGGTTCGATGGCTGCGGTCGGCAGGACCATGTTCGAGGTGACAGTCGTCGTCGCTGTCGATGTGCATCCGTTCGACTGGTCGGTCACTTGCAGGGTGTACGTCCCCGCTGCCGTGACGGTCGGCGTCAGGGTCGTCGCGCCCGACTGGATGGTGCCGCCCGTCCAGAGGTAGGTGAAGTTGCCCGGCCCTGTGACCGTGCCGGTGAGCGTGGTCTGACTGGCGATGCAGGTGAGCAAACCGGGCGGGCCTGCCTGGATATCGGGCTTCTTCGTGTCCTGCGCGACGGTGACGGAGGCGAGCGAGGTGCAGCCTTTCACGTTGTCGGTCACCGCCAATTGATAGGTGCCGGGCTTTGTGACGGTCGGCGCGAGCGACGTGTTCCCATTGGAAATCGTGCCGTTCAGGGTCGTCCAGAGATAGGAATAGGCCGCGCCGGTCGAGGAGCCGGTTCCACTCAAATCAATGGAAGTCACCGCGCACGTCAGCGTCGCAGCGGGCGCGACGACGGCCACCGGCACATCAGGTGCCTGGTTGATGATCACGTCGTCGCTCGCAGTGCAGCCGTTCGTCCCGTTCGTCACAACGATGGTGTACGTCCCGGCGGCGGTCGCCGTCGGCGAAAGGCCGGTAAGGTTCGAGTTCGAAGTGAAAGTCCCGCCGTTCGTGGCCGCCCACTGGTAGGTGAAATTGGCCCCTGCACTCGATCCGGTCCCGTCCAGGGTGGCGGAAGACTGGCCGCAGGAAAGCGTCGCGCCCGGCCCAGCTTCTGCCGCGGGCGGCGTGAGGTCGGAGCCAACGGTGATTGTTGAAGTGGCGGAGCAGCCGTTGTTCGTGTTTTGAACGAGCAGCTTGTAGTCGCCCGGCGCGTTGACCGTCAGTTGGAGGTCGTTCACGCCGGTGACGATGAAGCCGTTGGTCGTCGACCATTCGTAGCTGATGGAGGCACCGGTCGAAGTGCCGGTCGCGTCGATGATGACGTCCGGGTTTTTACATGAGATCACACCGTCGGGCGCGGCGGCGATGACCGGCACGCCCGCGCTCTGCGTGACCGTCGTCGAGGCGGTGGCCGTGCACGAGTTGTTTGTGTCGGTTATCAAAAGCGAGTAGGTGCCCGGGCTGCTGATGGTCGGCGTCTGGGTCTTGTCGCCCAGGTCGATGGTGCCGCCGTTGGAGGCTGTCCATTGATAGAGGAAGTTCGGTCCGGCCGAGCTTCCTGCGGCGCTCAAATCCATCGAAGTCACTTGGCATGTCAGCTGTCCACCGGGCGCGACGGTGATTTGAGGAGCCGTATTGTTTTCAGAAATCACGACAGAGGCATCGGCAGTGCAGCCATTGGCCGTGTCGGTAACCGTCAAATAATAGGTGCCTTGCTGGCTGGCCGTCGGGTTGGAAACCGTGTTGCTCGAAAGGCCCGCGCCGCTCCAGTTATAAGTCAAATTGGGGCTGCTCGCCGTCCCGATCTGGGCTGAGAGAAGGGCGCAGGTCAGCTCCTGCGGCTGCCCGGCATCGGCCACCGGCGTGGCGATGTTCTGCCCGACGGTCACGTTCGCAGTCGCCGTGCATTGGCTCGAAAGGTTCGTGATGGTCAAAACATATTGGCCCGGTGCGTTGATGGTCGGGTTGAGGCCGTTGGTGCCGAGGAGGTAGTTGCCGCCCACTGTCGTCCAGTTGATGTCGAAATTTCCACCGAAAGAGGAGCCGCTCGCATCAAGCGAGAACTGCTGCGTCGTGCAGGTCAATGTCGTCGGCTGCGCGATGACGGCTGTCGGCAATGAGTTGTCCGCGCCGACCGTCGTCGAGGTGGTTGTCGTGCAGCCGTTCGTTGTGTTCGTCACGAGGATGGTGAAAGTCCCCGCGGCCGTCACGGTCGGCTGGAGGGTCGTCTGGCCGGATTGGAGGCCTGCGCCCGTCCATTGATAGGTGAAATTCGGGCCGGTCGAAGTTCCGATGGCGTTCAAAATGACGGAAGCGCTCGTGCAGTTGAGGATACCCGGCTGCGCGATGACCGCCTGTGGCAAAGTGTTGTCGAGGTCGACGACGGCCTGCGAGGTGTTCGTGCAGCCCGAGTTCGCATCGCTTACGACGAGCGTGTAGGTGCCGGGCGCGGTGGCCGACGGGTTGAGCGAGTTCGGGTCGCCCGCCAGGCCGGGGCCGCTCCACTGATAGGTGATGCCGGGGCCGGTCGCCGTCCCCGCGCCCGAGAGGCCGACCGTCGATACGGTGCAGGTGAGCGGGTCGGGCGCCGAGGCGTTGGCCGCCGGGATGTCGGCACTGGCCGTGATGTCGACCGATTTTGTGGCCGTGCAACCGTTGTTGCTGTCCGTAACAACGATGGAATACTGGCCCGGCGCGACGGCAATCGCGTTGAGCAAATCGGTCGGCCCGCTGAACGCGCCGCCGACGGTCGTCCATTGATAGGAGATGTTCGGCCCGCTCGAGCTGCCCGCGCCGCTCATCGGGACGTTCTGGTTTTGACAGGTGATTTGCCCGTTCGCCGCGGCATTAGCCGTCGGCGGCGCGAAATCGCCCGGAATCGCGACGGTCATGGCCACCGTGCAGCCCTGCGCGTCGGTAATGGTGACGGTCACGTTGCCCGGCCCGACGTTGACGAGCGGGTTCGACGACGCGCCATTTGACCATAAATAAGTGTAGCCCGGCTGTCCGCCCGTCACGTTCGCAGTCGCACCGCCGCCCGTCGGGTGGGCGCAATCGGCAGTCACGATGTTCGACGGCGTGGCCGTCAGGATTGTCCCCGGTTTTATGGTGAAAGAGTTCGTCGCCGTGCATTGGTGGCTGTCGGTGACGGTAACGGTGTAGGTTCCTGCCCCAAGGTTGACGGGGTCAGCGATGTTGCCCAAGACCGGCGTCCATTTGTAGGTATAGGCAGGCGAGCCGCCAGTCACGGTCGTGTTGATGGAGCCGTTGGTGGAGCTTCCGCAGAGTACATCGGTGACGATGCCCGTGATGCTCATATCGACGGATAGCACGGTGAAGACCCCGACGGCCGCCCCGTCGCAGCCCTCCTCATTGGTGCAGTCGACGAGCGCATAAATGCCCGGTTGGTCTACGGTCAGGATGTACGGCGACGTGTAGATCGGCCCGATCGGGTCCTCAATGACCCCGTTGTAGCTGTAGGTGAACGTCCACGGGCCGCCGCCGGAGAAGTTGATGGTCAGGTTGGCCGTTCCGGTTCCGTTGCAGAGAAAGGCCTGCCCGCCGCCAGTCGCTTTCGGAGGCGGGTAGACGTTGACGTAGGTCTTGATGGACTTTGTCTTCCCGCAGAAGTCGGTGACAGTCAGTGTGTAGTTCTGCGAGACATTGACAAAGGGCGAGATGTTCGGCGTGTTCTGGCCCGTGTTCCAATTGTAGGTATACGGCTCGACGCCGTAAGTGACCGTCGGCTCGATGTTGACCACGCCGGGGCCGCATTGCTGGACGGTGTCCGACATGAGTATCATCGGGTTGTAGTCCTCGATGAACAGGTCGATGTACGGCTCGGAGCATGAGCACGGGTGGAGCAGCTTGATGCGCAGGTTCTCGACGCTCTCGGCGATGCCGTCGTTGATGACGTTGACGGGGATCATCGCCATCGTCTGCCCCGCCGGGATGAGAATGGAGCCAGGAATGGGCGCATAGTCGGCACCCGAGGTGGCGGTGCCGCTGATGGTGTAGTTGACCACGACCGGCAGGTTGAGGGAGGTGCCGGAGCGGGTGAAAATGAACTTGGCGTTCTCGCAGCCTTCGGTGGCGGTGTCGTCGTCGGGGTTGCCGGCCACCTCGAGCGAGAGCGAGGCGTTGCCGCCGCCGTCGAACGAGCCGGCCTTCAGAAAGACGGCCGAATCGAATACACCGTCGCCCACGTCCCCGATCTTCAGTTTGATATGGTACGTCGAGCAGGGGATGACGGTCGCCACGGCCGTCAAAACGGTGGTCAGCCCGTCGAACTGAAGCTCGTTGGCAGATGCCCCGGCTGCCGGCAGCGGGGTGCAGTTGTTGGCGGTGGCGGGCTGGTTGTTGCGGAAATAGCCCGTGTTCAATAGATGGTTGACGGTGTTGATGCCCACATAGGTGCCGCCGCCGGGCAGGACGGCGAGGTTGGCCGCGCCGCCGCTGAACGGCCCGCCGATGCCGGGGCCGCTGATGAAGAAGCCGAAGCGGTCGTTGAAGGTCGAGTTGACGTACTCGCAGTATTACTCTGACGCAAAGACGGAATTTAAAGACAGTGGCGACTCGGTGGGCCGGAAGTCGAACTCGATGTCGCACAGGTCGAAGATGGAGCCGCCGCCCGCCAGTTGGGCGAGGTCGGCGTCGTTGCCCGCCCCGCCGACGGCCGATCCTGCGCCGTTCTGGTCGTTTGGCCCAACGGCCACGTCGATGGGGCCGGTGGCGAGGATGGCGCCCTCGATGAGGCCCACGTTAGTGATGCCCTGCGAGAACTTCCCGATTTGCACGGGCGACCCCTGATAGGTGACGTTCGATATGTCGAAACAGTCGCCCCCGATGATGACCTCGCGGACAAGGTCCTCGGCCGTGTAGCCGCCCTCGACCTGCAGCGTTGCGAGCAAGTCCTTGATGTTCGACTTCGTGCCGGTCATCAGGACGAGGCTCAACCAGTGCTCCTTCGGCAGCTCCTGGTCGGCGCAATAGGTCAGGTTGAGCCTGATTTTGGCCGATTTTGGGACGAAGTAGACCGTTTTCCCGTCGGTAGTCGGCGCAAGCTTGGCATCGCCGTCGGGCGCGGAGACTTTCGGGACGCAGCCTTTCAACCCGTCCTCATCGCCGAATACCAGCTCATAGCTCTCGCCCGGCAAGAGCTTTTCGAGATAGAAAGTCTGCGTGAAGTCCGTCGGCGAGATTTGGTGCCGCTGCTGTTTGCCGTCGAGGTAGATGGGCTTGCCCGAGATGGGCGACGAGGCGGGTTCGAGGGTCTGGCCGGTCAGTCTTGCCCCGAGAAGAAAGGCGGTCGTCAGGAAAATTGGAACGTAGAATTTGCGCATGTACGACAAGTTGGTGGGTGGAAAAAAGGATTGAGGCCGTCCCGGAAGAGCCTTTGCCGGGCGCATGGGCTGCCTGTTTTTTCGGAAAATTTTTCGGGGAAGTTGCCCGTCGCGGGCCTCCGCAGAACAATCGAGCGGAAATCTCCGGCATAGATAAAAAGGGATTCCAAACGCGGGGGCAATCCCGGTCGTAAAATTGGGTCCGGTCTCCGCCGACAGGGGCCAAATGCCGACCAGCCGCCACCAAATCCGCGATACACCGAACAACGGGCGACCAAATCGCGCCTTTTTCGGCACGTTTTTCAGGAGAAACACGCAAATTGTTTGATGGGACGGCCGGCCTTTCTATTTTTCGCCCAAATTGAACCGTTCTGTTTTAGACACATAATCTGTTTTTAATCGCTGTCAGCCACTATGCGCATCCAATTCAGCCTAACCTGTCAAAGAGGGACCATCATCCCCATCAACTACCAAAGTGAACTGTCGAGTTGGGTCTTCGGCGTCCTCGCAAAA
Source organism: Saprospiraceae bacterium (assembly GCA_044227705.1). Taxonomy (GTDB): domain Bacteria; phylum Bacteroidota; class Bacteroidia; order Chitinophagales; family Saprospiraceae; genus JANOQP01. The sequence continues at coordinate 4,750 of JBGAWE010000045.1, read as the reverse complement.
GGCGGGGCGGAATTGGCGGCCCACGTGCAGCAGCTCGGCTTCGACCTCGCAGCAAAGGATTTCAAGCTCTTCACCTTCTCGCCGCTTGCCATATACCCATATGAAATGGACCAGGCCAAGCAGGAGTTCCGGCTGCTCGGCAACCAGGTCAAGCTCACTTTGAGCTTCTGGCTCGGGCAGCAGTTCGAGCAGCAACTTGTCCACCTTTTCCGCCAATACCCGCTCCAGCTCGGCACTTTCGAGGGCCGCCCGGCCTATTTTGAGGTGAAGCACTGGCAGGTCATGCCGAAGGTCAACATGAAGGACACGATGACCTTCCGTGTCGCCTCGCCCATCTCCATCAGCGACGTGGAGGACGCGCCCAGCGGCACCCCCTACCCGCTGCCCGACGCGGAGCAGTACGACGTGGCCTTTTTCACCCACCTCATCCGCAAGTACAAATCCGCCCACCGCAACCGCGCGCTCAATGCCGAGGGGCTGCTCGACGCCTCTTTCCCGATGTCTTTCCAACTACGGGCGCAGCCCAAGAGCCGCCTCATCCACCTCAAGCCGAACGCCGAGGGGCTGACGCAGGTGCGCGGCTTCGTCTATGAATTCGAGGTCTCCATGCCGCCCCTCCTCATGGACTTCGCCTATCACAGCGGCTTCGGCGAGCACGGCCACCTCGGCTTCGGCTTCGTCGAGCTTCCCGAGGCGAAGGTCAAGAAGCCCATCGGCCCCGTCACCCCCAGCGGCGAGCGAGGCCACCAGACGCCGCCGCACCCGGCGACATAGATGTCGAACCCGGCCATGTCTTTGAGAAAAACTGCACTGCTCCCGGCAATTTTACTGCTTGCAGTCGCCGCCTGTGGCGACGAGCCGAGGATCAACCCGAAGCTCCTCGAGGGCCGCTGGTTCATCCAGTCGGGCACCCGCGACGGAGTCGAGTCGCCCGCGTTCGATGGGGCCTACCTCTTCTTTCAGGGGAAAAGGATGAAGTCCAACCTGCCCCTGCCCGACCCCAACTTTACGGAGGTGCCGATGGATTTTTCCATTAAAAACGACGTTTTGACCCAAAAACCCGAGGGTGTCGAGGGCCTCGACCTGACCATCACGATGCTTACCGACAGCCTCCTCGTGCTGGACTTCGAGCTGCGCAAGACGTTTTTCCACCTCGAATTCGGCAGGCAGGACTTGCGCGACAGCATCCCCGTCGGCACCCCGATGGAGTGAGCGGCCCGCTTTTTCGCCACCGCTGAGCTCCCCATTCACCGTTCACCATCAACCATTCATAAAATGGTCTACGAGTTCAACGGCTGCCGCCCTGTCATCAATGAGTCGGCGTTCGTGCACCCGCTGGCGGCGGTCATCGGGCAGGTTTTCATCGGAAAAGATGTGTTCATCGGCGCCTCCGCCGTCGTGCGCGGCGACTGGGGCCGCGTCGTCATAGAGGACGGCTGCAACGTGCAAGAGAACTGCACCGTCCACATGTTCCCCGGTGTCACGGTGGTTTTGAAAACGGGGGCGCACATCGGGCACGGCGCGGTGATTCACGGGGCGACGGTCGGGCGGGACTGCCTCGTCGGGATGAACTCGGTTTTGATGGACGACGTCGAGTTGGGCGACGGCTGCATCGTCGGCGCGCTCTCCTTTTTGAAAAACGGGGAAAAAATACCGCCCCGCTCGCTCGTCGTCGGCAATCCGGGGCGCGTCGTCAGGGCGGTTTCCGATGAAATGCTCGAATGGAAAAAGGACGGGACTCGCCTTTATCAAAGCCTCCCGGCCCAATGCCACGACGGCCTCCGGGCCTGCGAACCCTATCGGGTGATGCCGAAAAACTACCCACCGCCGCCCGCTCCGATGTACAAGCCGTGGGGCAACAAATCCTGAATTTTCAGCCTTTGACAAAAATCGCGGGGTCACGCTTTGTCTGTTTCCCGGGGAAGCCCGGCCGGAGGCTCGGGTTGATTTGCTGCGTCAATTTCACAGCAAACAATTATCCCTGATGCAAGCGAAGTCTTTCTACGCCAAAAACCTCGAACAGCTCGAAGGGCAAATCGCCGCCGCCCAATCCGACGGCTACAAGCCGACGCTTGCCCTCATATTCACGGCCATAGACATCGGGCTGGAGAACATCATCCTCCTTTTCAAGCGCCACCAAATCGACATCATCGGCTGCAGCACGAGCGGTGAAATCTCCAATGCGAGCTGCTACGAGAACGCCGTAGTCGGCCTCTTTTTCGACCTCGACCGCGCCTTTTACCGCATCCACGCCTCCTCAACGCTCGACAAGAGCCTCTATTCGTCGTGCTTTGAGGCGGGGCAGATTGCGGACAGCGCCTTCTCGAACCCGGCCGCCATCCTCCTCTCGGGCGGCGTGAGCATCGACGCGGAGCAGCTCGTTTATGGGATGCGCGACGGCGTGGGTCGCGAAATCCCCCTGTTCGGCGGGCAAGCGGGCGACAACATGAAGCTCGAAGCAACGTGGGCCTTCTCCAACGATGTGATGACCGACAACGGCATCGCCTGCCTAATCCTCGACAACGACCGCGTCGAGGTGCGCGGCCTCGCCACTAGCGGCTGGGAGGCCATCGGCGACCAGAACACCATCACCCGCGCCGACGGAAATGTCGTCTATGAAATCAATGGGGAACCGGCCCTCGACGTCTTCCTCAAATACTTCGGCTTCTTCTCGAACTCGCCCGACCCGAACAACGACTTCGCCTCCGTCTCGGCCCAATACCCGTTGCAGATGGAGCGCGACAACGGCGTCACCGTCCTACGCACGCCGCTGTTCGTCAACACCGACGAGAAGGCGCTCATCCTCGGCGGCGCGGTGCGCGAGGGCGAGCGGTTCCGGTTCAGCATCTCGCCCGGCTTCGACGTCATCGACAAGACCATCAACGAGTTCAGCGGCCTCGCCCGCGAGGTGCAGAACCCCGATGCGGTGGTCCTTTTTTCGTGCAAGGGCCGCCACTTCGCGCTCGGCCCGCTGCTCGAGGAGGAGGTCGAGGGCGTTTTCAACCACTGGCGCGCGCCGATGGCGGGCTTCCTGACCTACGGCGAAATCGGCACGCCCGACGGCGGCGTTTGCGAGTTCCACAACGAGACCTGCTCGCTGGTTTTGCTCAAGGAACGGGCGAATTGAGGCTCCCTTTCCCATAGAACATTGCTTTTGAAAGGGGCCGCGCAACCAGTCGCGGCCCCCTATTTTTTGAACCAATGCAGTCCCCGACGCTCAAAAATCTGTTCGATTCAATAGCCTCGCTCGACCTCGACATCGGGCAGAAGAACACGTTGCTCGATCTCGTCACTTCCGCCGACAAGGACCTGCTGAAGAAGAACTTCATGGTCGAGCGGACGCTTAAGGACAAGGAAATCGCCCTGCGCCTGCTCAAGCTCTCGTTCGAGAACATCGAGGCGGCCAACCGCACCCTCGAGGCCCAGAAGCAGCAGTTGGAGGAGAAGTCGGCGCAGCTTGAGTCGCATATCAGTGCGCTCGAGAACAGTTACCACGAGCTGGAACAGTTCAGCTACATCGCCTCGCACGACCTGAAAAGCCCGCTGCGCAACATCGCCAGCTACGCCCAATTGCTGAAAAGAAGGTACGGCGGCCGCCTCGACGCGGAGGCCGACGAGTTCATCGGCTTCATCGTCGGCGGCGTGCAGAAGATGAACGATGTCATCACCAACCTGCTGGAGTATTCGCGCGTCGGCGTCGAGGCGAAATGGGTGGCGACCGACCTGAACGAGGTCGTCAAAATCGCCGCGAAGAACCTCGAAACAGAGGCCACCGCCAGCGGAACGCAGCTTTTCATGGACACAGAGCTGCCATCGGTCGTCGCCTTGAAGTCGGGGATGGTGCAACTATTCCAGCACCTCATCGGCAATGCCATCACCTACCGTTCGGAGAGCGTGCCGGTCATCCGAATCGGCCACGAGGAGGCGGACGGCCACTGGCAGTTTCAGGTCGCCGACAACGGCGTGGGCATCGAACAGGAATTCCACCAGAAGATTTTCAAGCCCTTCCAGCGCGTCCACATCGACCGGCCGGGCATTGGCATGGGGCTGGCCATCTGCCGCAAAATCGTGCAGAAGCACGGCGGCGAGATATGGTTCGACTCGGAGCCGGGGGTCGGGACGACGGTGCGGTTTTCGATTGCCAAAAAGTGAGCGGTCAGGCCCGGCGGCTCTCTTCCACCATCTCGCGCAGCCCGGAGTTGAAAGACGTTTCTCCCATCAGCTCCTCCAAAGTCAGGTGCATCCGGTAGCGCCAGTAGTGGCGCGGGTCGGCGGGGATGTTGATGCGCTCCTCGTCGGGCTTTTCGCGGCGCAGGTCGCCGTCGATTCCCATCAAGTCTTGCAGTTGAAAAATGGCCCACATGGCGGGCGAGCGCAGGTGCTGCGCGACGATCACCCGGTTGACCCACGGCTCGCAGTAGTAAGGCTCGCCGCCCTGTTGCTCCATGATTTCGTGGAAAAAGCGGCGCGAGAGGCCCCTGTCCTCCTCCCACCAGCCGCGCACGGTGCTCATGTCGTGCGTCGAGGGGGTGACGACGGAGAGGTACGGGGCGTCCTTCGGGTGGAAAAAAGTCTGTCCCGCCGCCTTCGGCATCCGCTGGATTTCGAGCGAGAGAATGCCCAGCCCTTGCATCACGCCCGGCACGCAGTCGGGCACCATCCCGAGGTCCTCGCCGCAGATGAGCATCGACGTCGAACGCTTGAGGGCGGGGAGTTTTTCCATCGCCTCGCTGCGCCAAAATTCGTCCTG
>JBGAWE010000384.1:0-2856 GCA_044227705.1 Saprospiraceae bacterium | reverse complement strand
CAGGCCGCCATCCCGACGGCGAGGCCGAAGACGTTGAGCGTCGCGAAAAAGGGGTGCTTTCTCAGGTTGCGAAAGGCGATGGAAAGGTTGGCGTGTATCATGGGTCGATTGTTCTTGACAAAAAATCTACGCAGAGTCCTTGTGATGATGATTGGTGAATCTTTGTTGGAATAAAAACTCACTCGCTGCGCAAACTCTTCGCCGGCTCGGCCATAGCGGCCCGAATTGATTGGAAACCGACCGTCGCCGCCGCCACCAAAAACGTCGCCCCTAGGGCAACCCCGAACACCCACGCCCCGAGCGAGATGCGGTAGGCGAACCCGGCCAACCAGCCGTTCATCAGCCAAAAAGAGAGCGGCGCGGCGACGGCGAAAGCCGCCAAAATCAGCCGCGAGTACTCCCGCCCGAACAGCCAGAGAATCCCCGCAACGCCCGCGCCGAGCACCTTTCGGATGCCGATCTCGCGCTGCTTCCGGTTGACGAGGAACGCTGCCAGCCCGTACAGCCCGAGACAACCGATGAACACCGCGATGCCCGCGAAAACCCGTGCAAGCCGCATCAACGCGCTCTCCATTTCATAGAAATTGGCGATGCTCACGTCCATCCACTCGCTGTCGAAGACGTACTCGGGGTAGATTTTTTCCCATGCTTTCTCGACCTCGGCCATTGCCGGTTTGGCCGCCGCGAGGTCGATGCGAAGGGCCGCTTGACCGCTGTTGTCGAGGTTGCAGCCCATCGCCAGCGGCTGGATGGCCGAGCGGAAGGATTTGTTGTGGAAGTCCTTTACCACCCCAACGATGGGGAAGACGTTGTGGTCGAGGTCGATGCGCCGCCCGATGGCCTCCTGTGGACTGGCGAAACCGAGGAGCTTGACCATCTGCTCATTGACGACGTACTCGCGCAGCGTGTCCGATGGTTCGAGGTTGCGCCCGGCGAGGAGCTTGAGGTCGAACGTTGGGAGATAGCTTTCATCGACGGCCTTGATGTTGACGGTCGTCAGCTCCGGCTCGGCGCGGTCGTCGCGGCGGACGCGGGTCTGCCAGTTCGACTCCGAGGCGGGCGGCTGCATACAGATCGATACCCGCTGGATGCCAGGGATTTCGGCCATTTTTTGACGAAAAAGGGCCTTTTTCTCCGCTTGCGGCGCGGGCAGCACCACGTTGACAATGCCTTCTTTTCGGAAGCCGAGGTCGGCCCGACGGGCGTATTCGAGCTGCGCCGTCACCACGACGGCCGCGATGATGAGCAGTTGCGATGCCAAACTGCGTCCCGACCAGCCACCGTCTGACCGAGAATCCGCCGCCGCCCGCCGAGTTGGGAAGCTGGCCGCCCGTCCCTGTTTTCAGCGACCAGACGGGCCGGAATGCCGACACAACCAGCCCCGGATAGGCCCCCGCGAGGAACGCAACCGCCGCCGCCAGCCCAGCCAGAAAGGCATAGAGACCGAGGTCTTTTTGGAAATCAAACACCATCTCGCAGCGGGCCAGCCGGTTGAGGGCGGGCAGCGCAAGGCGGGCGAGCAAGAGGCCGAAAGCCATCGAAAACAACACAATCATCCCCGTTTCCGCCATGAATTGCCAAAAAAGCTGGCCCCGCGTGCTGCCCATCGCCTTCCGAACGCCCACCTCGCGGGCACGGCCAAGAGCTTGCGCGGTGGCCATGTTGACGAAGTTGACGCAGGCCGTGCCGAGCAAAAAGACACCGATGAGCGCGAGTGCCCAGATGAGCCGTTTGTCCAGCCCGAAGCCGTAGTCGGCGTCGAAATGCGCGGCGGCCATCGGGGCGGCGTGGTAGTTGAACTCGCGCACCTCGGGGTGGAAATATTTCTCCTTGAAGGCGGGAAAGGCGGCCTCCAGTTCGGCCAGTTGGTGGCCCTCGCGCATCTTGAAGAAGCACTGCGTGCCGCCGTGGATCCCGCCCCAGTTCCGAAGCATCCGCTGGCTGTTGGAGTCCGATTTCAGCGTCGCCCAGGAGGTGAAAAGGCGGGCCTGAAAATCGGTGTTGTCCGGGAAGTCTTTCAGGACGCCGACGACGCGGTACTCGAACTTGTTGTTCACCTGAAAAGAGCGGCCGAGCGCGTCGGTCGTGCCGAAGTATTTGCGGGCCAGTTTCTCCGTCAAAACCGCCGTCTTCGGCTGGCTGAATTCGGCCATGCTGCCCGCAACGAGCGGGAAGTCAAAGATGTCAAAGAACTCCGGCTCGGCGAAGGCACGGGCCTCCTCCTCCATGAACTTGGCAGGTGCCTCGCCCGGCCGCGCCACCGTGATGAGCGAGCCGCTGCGCGAGGAAATCATGGCCGTCTTCTCCAAAAAGGCGTACTCGGCGCGCAGTGCCTCGCCCATCGGGTACGGCACGTTCGCCTCTCGCTCGGATGTTTCCAGCCGAGACTCCGTGCCGACGATGCCGATGCGATCGATGTCCTTGTGAAAATGGTCGTAGGTCAAATGGAGCCGGACGAGCATGAAAATCAGCACGCACGAGGCGATCCCAAGGCCCAAGCCGAGCGTGTTGAGCGAGGCGAAGGCGCGGTTTTTGGAGAGCGAGCGAAGGGCGATTTTTAGATAGTTCTTGAACATGGCCGGATTGAGTTCAGAGAATTATGGCAAGACATCTACGCAGAGGTCAATGTCCAATCATTGGCGTGCTTTGTTTCCTCGAAGCGCAAAGGGGGTTTAATCACTTCCAGCACTGGTGCCTTCGGGACACAGGGTGCATTATTGGCTCCTTAGGCTTTTAACCGGGTCGGCCATCGCGGCTTTTACCGATTGAAAACTCACTGTCAAAAAAGCAATCCCGACCGCCCCCAGCCCGGCGACGGCAAATACCCACCACCCTATCTCGACTCTATAGGCAAAA
>JBGAWE010000044.1:0-24462 GCA_044227705.1 Saprospiraceae bacterium | reverse complement strand
AAAATGAAATACGCCGCCATCGCCGCCAGCCAGAGGCCGAGGTGGGCGACGAGGTAGCGGTCCTCCGTCAAACCATAGTCCCGAATCCGGCGGGCAACGGCCACGAACAGCAGAATCAGAACCGGCGCGAGGATGGGCCAAAACCACTTTTTGAACCACGAGATGATGCCCGCCGAGTCGATGCGCGGCAGCATGAAGTTCATCAGCCAGGTGAAAATCCCGGCTGCCGCGAAGCCGACAACCAGCGACGAGGCCCAGCCGACGGGCAGGTGGAAGCTGACCAGGATTTTGCCCGAATAGGCATAGAGAATGAGGAAGTAAAGCCCGACGATGGGGATGAGAATCCACTTGACGAGGTTTTTGACGAACAGCTCGTAGCGCGTCTCCGATTGGTCGAATTGAAAGTCGGCCGGGAAGTTGGACAGGAAATAGGCCGACTGGAAAAGCCCGAGCACGGTGGCGAACAGGCGAGGCCAGATTTTCCAGCCGACGTGGAGGTGGAAAAGCTCGTTGGCCGCCGCGATGGCGATGCTGATCCCCGCGAGGATGATGCCGCTGTAAAGGGCACCGGTGAGGAAGTTGAGCAGGAGCTGTTTGTTGAACTCCCAAAAGTCGGTGACGGAGTCCTCTTTTTTCAGGTACGCGGCGAAGCTGACGAACAGGTGGAAAAGGAGCGACAGGCCGAAATACCAGACGAGGTTGTGCATTTCGCGGAACTCGTTGCCCGGGTCGACCGCCCACCACGCGAAGGCCAGCGCAGCGATACCTGCCAATTCCAGCCCGCGCCGCAGGCCCGGCGAGTGGTTGTTCTGCTCCGAAAAGACCGCCAGCCCGGTGAAAAGCGGCAGCCCCAGCGAGATGGCCAGCACCCAGCGGCCGATTTCCTCTTCGAGGCGGTTGTTGTCCGACGACTCAATCATCCAGTAAATTAGGAAGGTGCCGACGACGGCAGAGGCCATCGCCAACGGGAAGCGGCGGGCGGCGCGGCCGATTTTGTCGCCGACCTCGGCGAGGGACGGGAATTGCATTGCCATGTGGTTGTACGTTTTGACTGTTTAGCGCGGGTTAAAGGTGGAAATTCCGGGCATTCCGCCCGAAAAAATCGGCCGTGCTACTTTCGCCCGACAAGCCACGCATCGATGCTCTACCTCGTCCCAACGCCCATCGGCAACCTAGAAGACATGACCTTTCGCGCCGTCCGAACTCTGCGCGAGGTCGCGCTCGTGCTGGCCGAGGACACGCGGACGAGCAAGCGGCTCCTCGATCACTACCAGATCCCGACGCCGCTGCGCTCCTTCCACGCGCACAACGAGCACGCCATCGTCTCGCGCTTGGCCGATGAAATCGCGGCCGGGGCCGACTTCGCCCTCATCTCCGACGCGGGCACGCCGGGCATCAGCGACCCCGGTTTTTTGCTGGTCAGGGAATGCCAAAGGCGCGGAATCCGGGTGGAATGCCTGCCGGGGGCGACGGCCTTTGTGCCAGCACTCGCCGCGTCGGGGCTGCCGTCGGATTCTTTTCATTTCGAAGGTTTCCTCCCTCATAAAAAAGGGAGACAGACGCGGCTGCGCTTCCTCGCCGCGCTGCCGAACACCTTTATATTGTACGAGTCGCCGCACCGGCTGTTGAAATGTCTGGAGGAGCTGAAGACCTTTTGCGGCGAGGAGCGACCGGCGGCAGTCTGCCGCGAGATTTCAAAAAAGCACGAGAGCATCCTTGTGAAGACGCTCGGCGAACTGGCGGCTTATTTTGAGAAAACGCCGGACGAGGTGAGGGGGGAGATTGTGGTGGTGGTCGGCGGGAAGTAGCACCGTTGCCTTGCGTGGCCGATGTCGCGACGCCTTAATATTATATGGTTGGCTGGCTGCCCGGTCTCTTCAATCTTCCCGAAAACATCCCTAAAGTCTTTTTTTCAAAAAAACATTCTCCCGAAGGATGCTTTTTGGGATGCCGTTCTACTTTTGCACTCGCTTTTGAAAAAGGGGCTTCGCGCCCCGCAAAACCGCCGGTTTCCGTCCGATTTAACTCAGGGCCGGGGTCAAATCCAAAAAGAGGCATGAATCAGAAAATTCGCATCAAGCTCCGGTCTTACGATCACAGCCTCGTGGACAAGTCCACGGAGAAGATTGTCAAGACCGTTCGTACGAGCGGCGCGGTTGTTTCTGGTCCGATTCCGCTGCCCGTTGAAAAGGAGATTTTTACTGTCCTGCGCTCGCCGCACGTCAATAAGAAAGCTCGCGAGCAGTTCCAGCTTCGGACCCACCGTCGGCTCATCGAAATCTACTCGCCCACCCAAAAGACGGTGGACGCGCTTTCGAAACTGGAACTCCCGAGCGGGGTTGACATCCAAGTCAAGTTGTCGTAAGCGTCGGGGACGCGGTCGATTCGCGCCTCTCCGGCGCGTTCTCTCCCTTGTTTCCCTTCTATTTTTTTGAGTGAAAAAACTGCGCTGTCGGCCGTGTGCCGAGCGGCGCTGATTGAGTCATACCGTCAAATTCATTGAACGTGAAAGGACTGATTGGCAAGAAAATCGGCATGACCTCCATGTTCGACGCGACCGGCAAGAACATCGCCGTCACCGTCATCGAGGCTGGCCCCTGCGTCGTCACGCAAGTGAAGACCGAGGACACCGACGGCTATCGCGCCCTCCAACTGGGCTTCGGCAGCGCGAAGGTCAAGAACACCAACAAGCCCGAGCTTGGGCACCTCGCCAAGGCCGGACTGGCCGAAAAGCCCGTCCGTGAACTCATCGAGTTCCGCGACATGAACGTGGACAAGTCGCTCGGGCAGACCATCCTGCTCACTGAAATCTTTTCGGAGGGCGACACGGTCTCCGTCGTCGGCACGTCGAAGGGGAAGGGGTTTCAGGGCGTCGTCAAGAGGCACAACTTCTCGGGCGTCGGCGGCGGTTCGCACGGCCAGCACAACCGGGAGCGCGCGCCGGGTTCGCTCGGCAACTCGTCGTTCGCGGCGAAGGTCATGAAGGGCATGCGCATGGCCGGCCGGATGGGCGGCGACCGCGTGAAGGTGCAGAAGTTGAAGGTGGTGAAAATCTTCGCCGACCAGAACCTCATCCTCATCAAAGGCGCGGTTCCGGGGCACAACAACTCGACCGTCATTATCGAAAAAGGAATCTGAAAGGGCTGATTTCCAGTCGTTTTTGAATCACAATTCTTGAAATAAAATGAGACTCGACGTTCTCAACATCCGCGGCGAAAACACCGGCCGCTCGGTCGAACTCCCCGCCGACGTCTTCGGCATCGAGCCGAACGAGCACGCCGTCTGGCTTGCCGTCAAGTCGTACCTCGCCGCCCAGCGGCAAGGGACGCACTCCTCGAAGACGCGCGGCGAAGTGTCCGGCTCGACCCGTAAGTTGGTTAAGCAAAAAGGCACTGGCGGCGCACGTAAAGGCTCCATCAAGAACCCGCTCTACCCGGGCGGCGGACGGATTTTTGGTCCGAAGCCGCACAAGTACGAAATCAAGCTCAACACGAAAGTGAAGCGGCTGGCCCGCAAGTCGGCCCTCTCGTCGAAGGCCGCTGCCGGCAAGATTGTAATCGTCGAGGACTTCGTGTTTGAGGCACCGAAGACGAAGGCCTTCGCCGAAATCATCTCGAAGGTCAACCCCGGCGCGAAGGGCCTGTTCGTCACGCCGGACTACGACAAGAACCTCTACCTGTCGTGCCGCAACATGGCTTGGACGAGCATCGCCCCGGCCTGCGACATCAACACGTACCAGATCATGAACGGCGGCACGCTCATCCTTGCCGAGAGTTCCATTGCAAAAATCCAAGCCACGTTCTGACCATGAGGATGACCATTCAAAAGCCCGTCGTCACCGAGAAGGCCACGAAACTGGCCGACAAGCGCAACGTGTACTCGTTCGTGGTCGACATGGCATCGAACAAAATCGAAATCCGCAAGGCCGTCGAGCAGATGTTCAACGTCACCGTCAAGGACGTGAACACCTCCATCATCCCGGCCAAGAAGAAGCAGCGCTCGACCAAGCGCAACGTGCTTCGCGGAGCCAGCCCCTCCTACAAGAAGGCCTATGTCACCCTCGCCCCGGGCGAGACCATCGACATCTACGGTGCTTCCGAGGAGGAGTAAATTTTGACAGAAACTAAAAGGACATAAACGAGACCGGGCGCGGCTTTCAAAAGCCAAGTCCACAAGTCCGGCCTCATTGAAAAAGCGTCTCTACAATGGGAACGAAAAAGTTCAACCCGATAACTCCCGGCCAGCGGCACCGCGTCGCGGTCACGCGCACCGAGCTGACCTCGACGCACAACACGCCCGAGAAGAGCCTCACCGTGACCATCGTCGACAAGGCCGGGCGCAACTCGCAGGGCCACCGCACGATGCGCTACCGGGGCAGCGGCCACAAGCAGAAGTACCGCATCATCGACTTCAAGCGCGACAAAGACGGCATCGTCGGCACGGTCAACACCATCGAGTACGACCCGAACCGCACGTCGTTCATTGCGCTCGTATTCTACGCCGACGGCGAAAAGCGGTACATCCTTGCCACGAAAGGCATGAAGGTTGGCGACAAAATCCAGTCGGGCCCCGGTGCGCCGCCCGAGAACGGCAACGCGCTCCTGTTGAGCGAGATGCCTCTCGGCACGACCATTCACAACATCGAACTGCACCCCGGACAAGGCGGCGCGATGGTTCGCTCGGCCGGCACCTCGGCCACGATGATGGGGCGCGAAGGCCGCTACGCGGTCATTAAGTTCCCCTCGGGCGAGACGCGGCGCATCCTCCTCACCTGCAAGGCCACGCTCGGCGTGGTCTCCAACCCCGACCACAGCCTCGAAGTGATTGGCAAGGCCGGTCGCAACCGCTGGAAGGGCAGCCGCCCCCGCAACCGTGCCGTCGCCATGAACCCCGTCGACCACCCGATGGGCGGCGGCGAGGGACGCGCCTCCGGCGGCCTGCCCCGCAGCCGCAAGGGCCTCCCCGCGAAGGGCCTCAAAACCCGCGACAAAACGAAGGCGTCGAACAAGCTCATCATCACGCGCCGCGACGGGTCGCTCGTCAAGAAGAAGAAATAATTTCAAATTGAGATTGCGGAAAGGCGGACGGCTTCGGCCCAATCCCCAATCCCCAATCCCCAATCACTAAAAAATGCCTCGTTCGCTCAAAAAAGGCCCCTACGTCTTCCACGCTCTGCTGGAAAAGGTGATGAAGGCCAAGCAATCGAACAAAAAACAGGTCATCAAGACGTGGTCTCGCGCCTCGATGATTATCCCGAACATGGTCGGCGAAACCATCGCCGTGCACAACGGGAAGAGCTTCATCCCGGTCTACGTCACCGAGAACATGGTCGGCCACAAGCTCGGCGAGTTCGCCCCGACGCGGACGTTCAAGGGACACGGCGGGAACCGTAAGTAAGTCGAAATTTCATTGGTGATTGATGATTACATGATTGTCGATTGTTGATGGGGAAGGTGGATTTCAGAAATCGGCCAACTCAACATCAGCCATCAAATCAACAATCATCAATCATGTAATCATCAATCATCAATCAAAAAATAGCAGCAATGGAAGCTGTCGCAAAACTCAAAAACGTCCCCATGTCGCCGCGCAAAATGCGGTTGGTGGTGGACAACATCCGGGGCAAGAAGGTGGCCGACGCGCTCGCCATCTGTAAGTTCACCAACAAGGAGGCGGCCGTATGGCTCCAAAAACTTGTCCTGTCGGCCATCGCCAACTGGGAACAAAAGGCCGACCAAGTGGGCAGCGCGGACGATTTCGACCTCGTCGTGAAGACCATCTTCTGCGACGGAGGCACGATGCTCAAACGCTTCCAGCCCGCGCCGCAGGGACGGGCGCACCGCATCCTCAAAAGGCGCAACCACGTGACGCTCGTCGTCGCCAACCGCGTCAAGCTGGAATCGGAGTACGCCGCCCCAGCTCAAAACTGACATTCATCCTCTTTGAATAGAAATACCTATGGGTCAAAAGGCAAATCCAATCGGCAACCGCCTCGGTATTATTCGCGGCTGGGACTCTAACTGGTTCGCGGACAAGGACTTCGGCCTCAAAGTGGCCGAGGACGAGAAAATCCGGCAGTACCTGCGGGCGCGGATTGCGAAGGGCGGCATCGCCCGCATCGTCATCGAGCGCACGTTGAAGCGCGTGACCGTGACCATCCATACCTCCCGTCCCGGCATCATCATAGGGAAGGGCGGCCAAGAGGTCGATCGTATCAAAGAGGAGCTGAAGAAGCTCACGGGCAAGGATGTTCAAATCAACATCAACGAAATCCGCAAGCCCGAGATGGACGCCTACATCGTCGGCGAGTCCATCGCAAAGCAAATCGAGGGCCGCATCGCCTACCGCCGCGCCATCAAGGCGGCCATCATGGGCACGATGCGGGCCGGTGCCGAGGGCATCAAAATCCGCGTCGGCGGCCGCCTCGCAGGTGCTGAAATCAGCCGCTCGGAGGAGTACAAAGAGGGGCGCACGCCGCTGCACACCTTCCGCGCCGACATCGACTATGCGACCGTCGAAGCGAACACCGTATACGGCATCATCGGCATCAAGGTCTGGCTGTTCAAAGGCGAGGTCTTGACCAAGCGCGAGCTCACACCCTTCGTCAGCGAAGGCCGCCCGGCCGGTTCGATGGCGGGCGAGGGCGGATATGGCGGCGACCGCGACCGCAGGGGCGGCGGCGGTGACCGCGACCGCAGGGGCGGCGGCGATCGTGACCGCCGCGGCGGCGGCGATCGGGGCGGCGACCGCAGGGGCGGCGGCGGTGACCGTCGCGGTGGCGGCGGTGGCGGCCGCCGCGGCTGATTTTTCAGTGAAAAACCGGAAAGGAATCTTCCGGTAAAAAACCTTGATTCAGGAAATCGACTTTTGGGAGGGCTGGCTACTTTTGCAGCCGTTTTCGGAAAATGGGCCGTTTTCGACCTGATTTCCGCCCGAAACGAGCCATAAAACTCACTTTTTGCGATGCTACAGCCAAAAAGACTGAAATACCGGAGGCCGCACAAAGGCCGCAACGAAGGGGTCACCTACAAGGGGACGACCATCTCCTTCGGCTCCTTCGGCCTCAAAGCACTGGAGAACTGCCGCTTGACGGCCCGCCAAATCGAGGCGGCCCGTATCGCGGTCACCCGGAGCATGAAGCGGGAAGGGAAGGTCTGGATTCGCGTCTTCCCGGCGAAGCCCATCACCAAGAAGCCCGCCGACGTGCGGATGGGCAAGGGCAAGGGCAGCATCGACCACTATGTGGCCGAAATCGCGCCCGGCCGCATCATCTTCGAGGTCGAGGGCGTGACGCAGGAACTGGCCCAACGCTCGCTCGAACTGGCGGCGCAAAAGCTGCCCATCACTTGCAAAGTGGTCACGCGCCACGACTACGAGGCCTGATTTTGAATCAACAACCTGATTTTCAACAGATTACGGGTAAAAATAGATAGCCACTATCGTCATGGCAAAAGAAAAAATCTCCTACTCCAACATGGACGCCGATGGCCTCGCCACGGAAGTCCGCCGCATGGAGGCCGAGTACAACCAGATGAAGTTCGACCACGCCACCCGCGGCATGGCCAACCCGATGGAAATCCGCGAGGCGCGCAAGCAAATCGCCCGGGCGAAGACGGAAATCCGCGCCCGGGAGGTTGCCCAGTTCACGCCGGAGCAAATCGAGCTGCGCTCGAAAATCCGCGCGCGTCGCCGCAAGGGCAAGTGAAACTGACCACACTCAATCTATAAACTGTTTCAGCAATGGAATTGGAAAGGAATCTCCGGAAAACGAAAACGGGCGTGGTCGTCTCGAACAAGATGGACAAGACCATCAGCGTCAAGGTTGAGGCCCGGCAGCGGCACCCCATGTACGGCAAGTTCGTCAAGAAGTCGAAGAAGTTTCACGCCCACGACGAGAAGAACGAGTGCAACCCCGGCGACGTGGTGAAAATCATGGAGACCCGCCCGCTCTCGAAGACCAAGTCGTGGAGGCTCATCGAAATCATCGAAAAAGCGAAGTAATTTTTGGAGCCGAGGGGCAGCCCGAGGCTTCAAACAACTAATAGAGCAATGATTCAGTCAGAAAGTCGCCTGAACGTGGCGGACAACAGCGGGGCCAAAGAGGTGCTCTGCATCCGCGTCCTCGGCCACACCCGCCAACGCTACGCCCACATCGGCGACAAGATTGTGGTCACGGTGAAGGATGCCTCCCCTGGCGGCATCAAGAAGGGGACGGTCTCCAAAGCGGTCATCGTCCGCACCAAAAAGGAGATTCGCCGCCGCGACGGGTCTTACATCCGTTTCGACGACAACGCGGTCGTCCTCCTGAACAACTCCGACGAGCCTCGGGGGACGCGCATCTTCGGCCCCGTCGCCCGCGAGCTACGCGACCGCGACTACATGCGTATCGTCTCGCTCGCTCCGGAGGTGCTCTAATTCATTGATTTTCAGTATTGAAAAATAGACAACCCGTTTGTCATGTCTTCTAAAAAAGCAAAACCGACCCGCTTCGCGCCGAAGCTCCACGTCAAGACGGGGGACAAGGTGACGGTCATCGCGGGCGACGACAAGGGCAAGACCGGCACCATCGTGCAGGTTTTCCCAGCGAAGAACCGCGCCATCGTCGAGGGCATCAACATGGTCACCAAGCACCAGAAGCCCACTCAGAACTCGGAGGGCGGCATCGTCGAGATGGAGGCCTCCATCCACGTCTCCAACCTCATGCTGATGGACTCGAAGGGCAACCCGACGCGCATCGGCCGCAAAAAAGAGGACGGCAAATCCGTTCGTTACGCTAAAACTTCGGGAGAAATCCTGCGCTGAAAATGAGCTACACGCCCAGACTCAAGTCAAAATACAAGGAGGCGGTCGTCCCGGCCCTCATGAAGCAGTTCAACTACACGAGCGTCATGCAAGTGCCGCGCCTCGTGAAGATTGCCGTCAACCAGGGCGTCGGCGACGCGACGGGCGACAAGAAGCTCGTCGACAACGCCGTCAACGAACTGACCATGATTACCGGTCAGAAGGCAGTCCCTACGAAGGCCACGAAGTCGGTCTCCAACTTCAAACTCCGCGAGGGGATGCCCATCGGCGCCAAGGTGACGCTGCGGCACGACAGGATGTACGAGTTCCTCGACCGCTTCATCTCTATCGCGCTGCCTCGTGTGCGCGACTTCCGTGGCGTCAACGACAAGAGCTTCGACGGTCGGGGCAACTACACCGTCGGCGTCAAGGAGCAAATCATCTACCCGGAAATCGACATCGAAAAGGTGGGCAAGATTCGGGGGATGGATGTCACCTTCATTACCACCGCCAACACCGACGCGGAGGCCTTCGCTCTTTTGAAGGAGCTTGGAATGCCGTTCAAAAAGTAATTTTTTAGAATACAATGGCTAAAAAATCAGTCATCGCCCGCGAGAAGAAGCGCGAAAGGATGGTCGCCCACTACGCAGAGCTTCGCAAAAAGCTCAAAGCCGCTGGCGACTGGGACGCCCTCGACAAGCTCCCCCGCAACGGCGCCAAGGAACGGCTGCACAACCGCTGCCTGCTCACCGGCCGCCCGAAAGGGTATATGCGAAAGTTCGGCATCTGCCGCGTGAAGTTCCGCCAGATGGCACTCGACGGGAAGATTCCCGGCGTGACGAAGGCGAGCTGGTAAGCTCCAAAAACCCCGGATACTCGGGCGGGTCGGCATTCACTGTTTGGCTCAACCACCGCTCGAAGTCCAATCTCTTTTGACATAAAAGTAGCGCAAAATGCACGTTACAGACCCGATTGCGGACTATCTCACCCGCATCCGCAACGCCCAGATGGCGGGGCACAAGATTGTCGAAATCCCTTCCTCGAAGATTAAGAAGCGGATGACCGAAATCCTGTACGAACAGGGCTACATCCTCAAATACACGTTCGACGACTCCAATGTCGGCCACGGTCAGGGCGTAATCAAGATAGCCATAAAGTACGACTCGGCCACGAAGAAGCCGCTTATCCGCGATATGCAGCGTGTGAGTCGTCCCGGTCTGCGCCAGTACGCCGGCTCGACCGACATCCCTCGCGTCATCAACGGCCTGGGCATCATGATTGTCTCCACCTCGCAGGGTGTCATGACCGACAAGCAGGCCCGTGAAAAGGGCGTGGGCGGCGAACTCCTCTGTTACGTTTATTAAGTTTCGAGTTTTGAGTTTTGGACTTCGAGTTCGCTCGACACCTAAAACTCAAAACCCCGAATCCAAAACTTTTAAGAAATGTCTCGTATCGGAAAAGCGCCCATCGCTATCCCCGCCAAAGTGGAGGTCAGCGTCGCGGCGAACAACGTGGTCACGGTGAAAGGCCCGCGCGGCTCGCTCTCGCAGCGCATCGACCCGGACATCACGGTGGAGCAAGAGGGCACTGAGCTTCTCGTCAAGCGGCCGACCGACTCCAAGCGTCACCGCTCGCTGCACGGCCTCTATCGCGCCCTGTTGCAGAACTGCGTCACCGGCGTGAGCGAGGGCTACACGAAGACGATGGAAATCGTCGGCGTCGGCTACCGCGTCGAGAACGCGGGCCAGCTCGTGACCTTCACGCTCGGCTACTCGCACCCCATCATGTTCCACATCCCGGCGGAAATCAAGGTCGAGACGAAGATGGAGAAGGGCCAGCCGCCCACCATCATCCTCAATTCCAACGACAAGGAACTGCTCGGGCAGGTCTGCGCCCGCATCCGCGCCTTCCGCAAGCCGGAACCTTACAAAGGAAAGGGCATCGCCTTCAAGGGTGAAATCCTCCGCCGCAAGGCCGGCAAGACGTCGGGCAAGGGCGGCAAGAAGTAATTGGGGATTTGGGATTTGGGATTGGGGATTGGGCTGCTTGGCCCTATTTTCAACTCGAAAGCCGATGACCAGCAACCAATAACGCAATTCATTTTTCAAAAATGAAAATGACGAACCAGGAACGCCGCGAGCGAATCCACAAGAGGATTCGGCGCAAGGTCAAGGGGACGGCCGAGCGGCCTCGCCTGTCGGTGTTCCGTTCCAACAAGAGCATCTACTGTCAGGTCATCGACGACCTGCAGGGCCACACTATCGCCGCCGCCTCCTCGAAAGAGACGGGCAAGGGAACCAAGAGCGAGGTCGCAGCGGCTGTGGGCAAGCTCGTCGCCGAGCGAGCGCTGGCCGCCAGCATCTCGTCCGTCGTCTTCGACCGGGGCGGCTACCTCTATCACGGGCGCGTCAAGGCTCTGGCCGACGGTGCTCGCGAAGGCGGCCTCGTTTTTTAAAACATTCATTTTTCGATAAAAAATGGCTGATTTCAGACGCCCCGGTGGTGGGCAAAATCGTCCAGGTGGCGGGTCCAATCGTCCGGGCGGACGTGGCGGCAACTCGCCGGGCGGCGAAAACAACGACGACCGCAACCGCGGCCGTGGCCGTGGCAACCGCGATGGCGACCGACGCGACCAACCGGCCCAGCCGGAGAGCGACCTCCGCGACCGCCTCGTTGCGCTCAACCGCGTTGCGAAGGTGACGAAGGGTGGCCGCACGTTCAGCTTTGCCGCTATCGTCGTCGTCGGCGACCACAAGGGCAAGGTCGGCTACGGCCTCGGCAAGGCCCGCGAGGTGCAGGAAGCCATCGGCAAGGCGACGGAGGACGCGAAGAAGAACCTCGTGACCGTGCCAGTGCTGAAAGGGACCATCCCGCATGAGCAAAAGGGCCGGTTTGATGCCGGTAAAGTCCTTTTGAAACCTGCCGCTCACGGCACGGGCGTCATCGCCGGTGGCGCGATGCGGGCGGTGCTTGAGAGCGCGGGCATCCACGACGTTTTGGCGAAGTCGCAAGGCTCGTCGAACCCGCACAACGTCGTCAAGGCCACCATCGACGCGCTGATGAAGCTGCGCGATCCGCGCACTATCGCCAAGCAGCGTGGGATGACTCTGGAAGAACTTTTCAAATAACTGTTTGAGATGCAAAAGCTCAAAGTGACGCTCGTCAAGAGCGTGATTGACCGACCGAAAGACCAGAAGGCCACTGTCATCGCCCTCGGCATCCGCAAGATGCACCACTCGGTGGTTGTCGATGCCAGCTCCTCGATGGTCGGCATGATTGAGAAGGTGAGGCACCTTGTCAAGGTTGAACAGGCCTGAACGCGCCCCGAAGCCCAGCTTCGGGTTCGCCGTTTTTGGTAAAAGATTACTTCCGAGGCATTGCTTCGGAACACATTTTTAAGAAAATGGAACTCAACAACCTCCGGCCGGCCAAAGGCTCGGTCAAATCGGAAAAGCGCATCGCACGCGGTCAAGGCTCCGGTCACGGCGGCACCGCCACGCGCGGCCACAAGGGCCACAAGTCGCGCTCCGGCTTCAAAGCCAAGCGGGCGCACGAGGGCGGCCAGACCCCGATGCAGCGCCGCCTGCCGAAGCGCGGCTTCAAGAACGTCAACCGCGTCGAGTACGTCGCGGTGAACCTCGCGCAACTTGAGGCGTTCTCGAAGAAATGGGGGACCGCCAACGTCGACCTCAACTTCCTGCAGACGAAGCGGCTCGTGTCGAAGACCGATTTGGTCAAAATCCTCGGCAACGGCAAGCTCACCGGTGCGGTCAACGTCTCGGCGCACGCCATCTCCGCCAGCGCGAAGGCCGCCATCGAGGCGGCGGGCGGCACTGTTCAACTTGTCTAAAACCTCCACTTGGGCATGAAATTCATCCAGACGCTCAAAAATATCTGGGGCATCCAAGAGCTGCGCAAGCGCATCCTTTACACGATTGGCCTGTTGTTCATCTACCGCGTGGGGTGCTTCACCGTCCTGCCTGGCGTGGTGCCGGAACTGCTCAAGAGCGCGGCCGACAACCGCAAGGCGACCGACCTTTTGGGCCTTATCAACACCTTCACCGGCGGGGCCTTCGACAACGCGGCGGTCTTCGCCCTCGGGGTCATGCCGTACATCACGGCGAGCATCATCGTGCAGCTTTTGGGCTTCGCGGTGCCGTATTTCAACCGTTTGCAGACGAAAGAGGGCGAATCCGGTCGGAAAAAGCTCAACCAGATGCAGCGCCTTTTGACGGTCGCCATCACCCTCGTGCAGGGCGGCGGCTACCTGACGCTCATCCGCTCGCAGGGCGCGGTCGACCCGAACATCCCGGTTGGTGTGTTCTGGTTCTGCAACCTCATCATCCTCACGGCTGGCACGATGGCCTGTATGTGGCTCGGCGAGAAAATCACCGACCGGGGCCTCGGCAACGGCGTCTCGCTCATCATCATGGCGGGCATCATCGCGCGACTCCCATCTGGCTTCGTTTTTGAACTGACCTCGGCGTTCACGACGGGCCGTTTGTTCCTTTTTGTCATCATGATGGTGGTCTGGTTCATGGTTGTTTTGGCCACGATTCTGCTGGTTCAGGCTGTCCGAAACATCCCGCTCCACTACGCAAAACAGACCGTCGGCCGCGCGACTGGCGCGAGCTACGCCCCGGCTGCTGGCTCCAACCGGCCCTTGCCTATCAAGGTCAACTCGGCCGGGGTCATGCCCATCATCTTCGCGCAGGCCATCATGTTCCTGCCGGTGACGGCCTTCCAGTATTTCAGCGGGGAACAATCGCACGGCTTCTCGCGCCTCGCCGCGCTGAACGACTTCACCTCGGTGGTCTACAACGTCATCTTCTTCGTACTGGTCGTGGTGTTCACCTATGTCTACACGGCACTGATGATCAACCCGAACAATCAGGCCGAGTTCCTCAAAAGGAGCAACGCCTTTATCCCCGGCGTGAAGCCTGGCCAACCGACGGCTGACTTCATCGACGCGGTGACCTCGAAAATCACCTTGCCTGGTGCCATCATGCTCGGCGTGATCGCCATCCTCCCGGCCCTCGCCGCGACGGCGGGCATCAACGCGCAGTGGGCGCAGTTCTTCGGCGGCACGACCCTGCTCATCATGGTCGGTGTCATCCTCGACACCCTGCGCGTCATCGAGACCTACCTCGTGCAGCGCAAGTACGAGGGCCTCATCGAGGGCGGCCGCATCCAGGGGCGCAACACCTACATGCAACAGTCTGTCTGAACGATGCTGTTCTACAAGACTGACGAGGAAGTCGAGCATATCCGCACGAGCTGTCATTTCGTCTGCAAGACGATAGCCTATGTGGGTTCTTTGATAAAACCGGGGGTCACAGGGAAGTTTCTCGACGAATCTGCCGAGAAGTTCATCCTCGACCTGAACGGGAAACCTGCCTTCAAGGGCTATCGCGGATTCCCGAACACGCTGACCGTCTCGATAAACGAGCAGGTCGTTCACGGAGTCCCGTCCGATGTTGAAATCAAGGACGGCGACGTGGTGACCATCGACTGCGGCATCGAGTTCGAGGGATTCTTCGGCGACGCGGCCTACACCTATGCCGTCGGCGAGGTGAGGCCCGAAGTGATGAAGCTCCTAACGGTCACGCGCCGCTCGCTCTACCGGGGCATCGAATGCGCGGTGAGCGGCAAGCGGCTGGGCGACGTGAGCTTCGCCATCCAGGACTACTGCGAACGGGCGAACAACTTCGGAATCGTCCGCGAACTGGTGGGTCACGGGATTGGCCGCTCGATGCACGAGGAGCCGGACGTGCCGAACTACGGTCGGAAAGGGCAGGGCCTCCTTTTGAAGGAAGGGCTTGTCATCGCTATCGAGCCGATGGTCAACCTCGGCAAGAAGGACATCCGCCAAATGGCCGACGGCTGGACCATCTACACAAAGGACGGCAAGCCGGCGGCGCACTACGAGCACACGGTCTGCGTCAAAAAGGACAAGGCCGACATTTTGAGCGACCACAGCTATATCGAGGAGGCGATTCGGAAGAACCCGGAGCTTCAGGAGATTGGCTGAAACGGTTTGAAAAAAATCGACTGTTTCTTCGCCGAATAAAATTCCGGCTGTTTTTTGCACCTTTGCAGCCCGAATCAAAAAAGGGCTTTTTTATGGCAAAGGACGACGTTATCAAACAGGACGGGGTGGTGGAAGAGGCTTTGTCGAACGCCAATTTCCGCGTCCGACTGGAGAACAACCACGTCCTTCTGGCAACGATTTCGGGGAAAATGAGGATGCACTACATCCGCATCCTCCCCGGCGACCGGGTCTCGGTGGAAATCTCCCCCTACGACCTCAACCGCGGCCGGATAACCTATCGCTACAAGTAACTTTTAGAGCAATGAAAGTCAGGACCAGCATCAAGAAGCGCAGCGCGGACTGCAAAATCGTCCGTCGCGGCGGCAAGCTGTACGTCATCAACAAGAAAAACCCGAAGTTCAAGCAACGTCAGGGCTGATTCCTTTTGGAAGTCTCCTCAACCAGCTTCTTCATTCAAAAAAGAAAGAAAAATGGCACGTATCGGAGGTGTTGATTTGCCGAAAAACAAGCGCGGCGTAATCGGCCTGACCTATATCTACGGCATCGGCCTGTCCACCGCGAAGGCCATCCTCGCGAAGGCGGGCATCGACGAGAACACCAAAGTTGATGCTTGGACCGACGAGAATGTGAAGGCCGTCACCCGCATCATCGGCGACGACTACACCATCGAAGGCTCCCTTCGCTCGGAGGTCACGCTCAACATCAAGCGGCTGATGGACATCGCCTGCTACCGGGGCCTCCGCCACCGGAAGGGCCTCCCGCTGCGCGGCCAGCGCACCCGCACCAATGCCCGTACCCGCAAGGGCAAACGGAAGACGGTGGCCGGAAAGAAGAAGGTGACGAAGTAAAAACGTGTGCCGGGGCGAGTCCCTTGGCATCTCAAAAACTCCCGAAGCAAGGCTTCGGGCCATATTTCAAAAATGGCAAAGCAGACCAAAAAAGTCGCCAAGCGCAAGGTAAAGGTCGCCCCGGAGGGCATCGCCTTCATCAACGCGACCTTCAACAACATCATCATCTCGCTCACCAACAAGAACGGCGACGTCGTCGCTTGGGCTTCGGCGGGCAAGGCGGGCTTCAAAGGCTCGAAGAAGAACACGCCCTACGCCGCCCAGATGGCCGCCGCCGACTGCTGCAAGACGGCGATGGACGCGGGGATGCGCACCGTTGAGGTCTTCGTGAAAGGCCCCGGCTCGGGCCGCGAGGCTGCCATCCGCGCCATCGACGGCGCGGGGCTGAAGGTGTCCATCATCAACGACGTGACGCCGATGCCGCACAACGGATGCCGCCCCCCGAAGCGTCGGCGCGTCTGATTTAGAGCAAGTTTTGATTTCCAGAAAAAAGTAATCAGTCCAGCTATATGGCACGTTACACCGGACCAAAGACCAAGAAATCGCGGGCATTCGGCGAGCCTATCTACGGCCCCGACAAGGCGTTCGAGAAGCGCAAGTTCGGCCCCGGCCAGCACGGCCCCAACAAGCGCCGCAAGCAGCCGTCGAACTACTCCAACCAGTTGAAGGAGAAGCAGAAGGCCAAGTACACCTACGGCATCCTCGAGCGCCAGTTCCGCAAGACCTTCGAGGAGGCCGCGCGTCGGCACGGGGTCACTGGCGAGGTGCTGCTCCAGTTCCTCGAAGCCCGTCTCGACAACACCGTCTACCGTCTCGGCATCAGCCCGACGCGCAACGGTGCCCGCCAGTTCGTCTCGCACCGGCACGTCACGGTCAACGGCAAGGTGGTCAACATCCCGTCGTACCGCCTCAAGCCGGGCGACATCGTCGCCGTCCGCAACCGCTCGCAGCACCTTGACATTGCTGAGGCGGGCGATGTCCGGGCGGTGCGCAACTACACTTGGCTCGAGTGGAACCCCGACAAAAAACAGGGGGTCTTCATCGCCTATCCCGAGCGTGCCAACATCCCGGAGCGCATCAACGAGCAGCTCATCGTCGAGCTTTACTCGAAGTAATTGGGGACTCGGGATTGGGGAGTTGGGACAAGTTTCCCGCTCCCCAATCCCTATTTTCAAGTTCTCGATTCCCTAATTCCCCCTTTTCTATAAAATCGGATTCGTAGTATGAGCATCTTGAATTTCCAAAAGCCAGAGAAAATCATCCTCCAGAAGGCCACTGAATTTGAAGGCAGCTTCGAGTTCAAACCGCTCGAGCCGGGCTTCGGGCAGACGGTCGGCAATGCCTTGCGGCGGGTGCTGCTTTCGTCATTGGAAGGATACGCCATTTCGGCCGTCCGCATCGGCGGCGTCGATCACGAGTTTGCCACGATGAAAGGCGTGGTCGAAGATGTCGTCGACATTGTTTTGAACCTCAAACAGGTCCGCCTCAAGCAAATCGTGGCCGACGACAAGGTTCAGTCCGAGAAAATCTACATGACCATCAGCGGCAAGGAAGAGTTCCGCGCGGGCGACATCGAGGAGTACAACAACGTCTTCAAAGTGATGAATCCCGACCTGCTCATCTGCCGCATGGAGCCATGGGTCAACCTTGAGCTGGAGTTCATCATCACGAAGGGGCGCGGCTACGTTCCGGCGGACGACAACCTTCCGAAGGACGCGCCCATCGGCATCATACCCATCGATGCCATCTACACGCCCATCAAGAACGTCGCCTACAAGGTCTCGAACACCCGTGTCGGCCAGCGCACCGACTACGAAAAGCTCGACATCGACGTGAAGACCGACGGCACCATCCACCCGGAGGACGCCGTGCGTGAGGCCAGCCGCATCCTCATCCAGCACCTGATGCTCATCACCGACGAGAACATCACGTTCGACACGCCCGAAAGGCGCGAGGAGAACGTCGTCGACGAACACATCCTGCACATGCGGAAGCTCCTCAAGACTTCGCTCGAAGACCTCGACCTCTCCGTGCGGGCCTACAACTGCCTCAAGGCGGCCAAAATCAACAGCCTCTCCGAGCTGGTCAAGTACGATACGCACGAGCTGCTCAAGTTCCGCAACTTCGGCAAGAAGTCGCTTGTCGAAATCGAGGAGCTCCTTGTTGAAAAGGGCTTGACCTTCGGCATGGACCTGGCGAAGTACAAACTCGAAGAAGAATAATTCATCACAACTGCAGTGACAGTTTGAGCGCGAAAGCGGCTCCTGTGTTGCGACCAAAAACTCATCCGACATGAGACATGGTGACAAGGTCAACTCGCTTGGCCGCACGAAAGAACACCGCGAGGCAATGCTCGCCAACATGACCATCTCGCTCATCGAGCACAAGCGCATCATGACGACGCTTGCGAAGGCAAAGG
This sequence comes from Saprospiraceae bacterium, assembly GCA_044227705.1. Classification (GTDB taxonomy): domain Bacteria; phylum Bacteroidota; class Bacteroidia; order Chitinophagales; family Saprospiraceae; genus JANOQP01. Next base: position 6,362 of record JBGAWE010000044.1, on the reverse strand, counting down.
CCCTGCGCGTCTATGCCGAGCCGATCATCACGAAGGCGAAGAACAACCAGACACACTCGCGCCGCCTCGCGTTTGCCAAGTTGCAGAACAAGGAGGCCATCAAGGAGCTTTTCGGCCCCGTCGCCGAGAAGATTGGCGACCGCCCGGGCGGCTACCTGCGTGTCATCAAGACCGGTTTCCGCCGGGGCGACGGCGCGGAGACGGCGATGATTGAGTTCGTCGACTTCAATGAGACCTACAAGCCGAATGCCGCGAAGCAGCATGGCGGCGAGCAGCAAGCAAAGAAGACCACACGCCGTGGCCGCAAGAAGTCCGCTGGAGCCGGGGCTGACGAAGCCGCTGAGTGAGCCACTGATGGCTTCAGAAAATAGAAAGGCGATGCCTGGTTTCGACCGGCATCGCCTTTTTTGTTGCTCCGAACCACTGCCCAGACTATTAGAGTTGTTGTGCTATGACAATCAATGAATTGCGTGTTTGAGCGAGAAGTTCCAGAGGCCTGCACAGATGCCAAGGGCTTGGTCGTAAAGGAGGAAATCGTGGGCACGGAGTCTGTCGGAAAGGAATCGATAGCGTTTCAATACGCCGATGCTTTGCTCGATGGCCACCCTTTCAGAAGCCTTTTTCTGGTTTTCCAGTTTTTGCTCATCTGACAGCTGTGCTTTTCGGGGCTTTTTGTGCGGTTTTTGGAGGTTTTTGGATGAGTATAGCTTGTCGAACCCCTCAAATCCCAAGTCCACTCGAACATCGTGCTTGGCAAACCAGGCCTTGCTCGGCGGGAACTCTTGCTTCAAAATGCCAAAATCATGCGCTGTGCCGACGTAGCTATTGCTGATGAAGCGGATGAATTTCTGAGGGTTCGAAATCACGAGGGCCTTGACGGTGTGGGCTTTTTTTTGCCGCTGTAAAAGTCCTTTTGCTGGCAGGCCGTTGCGAACGCTGCTCGGTGCCGTCGAGAATCAAAACAGGATCTTCGGCCAGCTGAGATGGTCTAGAAAACACGGACACAAAACTCTCTTAAGTTTGTGTTCAGATGAAGAAAACGAATCAATCGAAAGGATCGAGCGGACGTCGCCGGTATGACGAGGAATTCCGCAAATCGGCGGTACAACTGGTGGCTGGAGGTCGGAGCGTGCCGGAAGTGGCGCGTTCGCTGGGCATCTCGGAGAACATCCTGTACCGGTGGCGATCGGCGGCGCATGCCGAGCCTTCGGCGACGGCGGAAGTGGCGGCGCTGCGCCGCCAAGTGAAGCAGCTGGAGCAGGAGCGGGACATCCTAAAAAAAGCGTTGTCCATTTTCAGCCGAGCGACGTGAGGGCGGTGTACGCGGCAATCGGGGCGATGAGCGTCGAGCATGGCGCAGGTGCCGTGTGCGCGGTGTTGGGGGTGAGCCGCAGCGCGTTCTATGCCTGGCGGAAAGGGTCGAGCGGACGGTTGAGAGACGTCAAAGCAGTGGTTTCCAACCGCATCGGGGAGGTCTTCGAACGTCACCAAAGCCGTTACGGGTCACGTCGCGTGGCGGCCGAGTTGAGGTCGGAGGGGCTTCGGGCGGGCCGCTGGCAAGTCCGGCGGCGAATGCGCGAACAGGGCCTCAAGGCCATCCAACCACGCTCTTTTGTGCCAAAAACGACGAAAACCGACCCGTTTTTGCGCCGAAGCGAGAACCTGCTGCTCGATCGGGCGGTGGTCGCCTCGCGCCTCGACGAGGTGTGGGTGGGCGACATCACCTACCTTCCGATGGGCGGCGGCGGCTGGCTCTACCTGGCCTGCTCCCCAAGGGACGAACCTTCGACGATCTCGAGCAGGCCAACGCTGCCATCTTCGAGTACATCGAAGCCTACTACAACTCCGTCCGCCGACACTCGGCTCTGGGCTACCTCTCCCCGGACCAGTTCGAGCGGTCGACGGTTGAAAACAAATAGAAAAACTCTCTTATCAACTGTCCGTGAAAACCAGACCACCTCAGGTCACGCTCGCGGGCAGCACGACGGGCTTGACCGTGTGACCGGCACAAAAACCTACGAATGGATCACTGTCCAGCCCACGTCGACGACCACCTATTGCGTCACGGCGACCGACGGCGACGGCCGCACGGCCGTCGATTCGGTGCTGGTCACGGCCGAAACGCCGCCCACCGCGGGCACGCCCGCGGCCTCGATGCCCGCTTTCGCCCTGCTCGCCTTGCTCACGGGCGAGTACGCAGGCGGCACTTTCACCAAAGCGAGCGGCCCGCCCATCGCCGGGCTGAACCTCGACCCGGCGTGCTTTTTCGACCCGAACGGGCAGGCCGCAGGGGCCTGCGTCTTCCAATACACGGTCGGCCTGCCCGTCTCGCCGAACTGCCCTCCGGCCACGGCGCAGGCCTCGGTCACGCTCAATCACTGTTGCCCGGCGATGCCCGTTTGCATGCCTGTGAGGGTGCAAAAACTTTGAGCAGGTCTTATCGATTGGCCCCGCTGACGAATGCTGCCCACGGTGCCTGACCTGAAAGCTCGTTGCGCCGAAATTTTGGCGACACGCTGGCCGTCACGGATTCGGCCGCGTGTGCCAAACCATTTCAGGCCCATGCAAGTGATTGTTGGCCGAAAAAATTGGTCTTTCCATTTTTACTGTTCGCAACAATCATCAACCTGTCGCGCCATGACGCGCGCGCTTTTCATCAAAGCGCCATGCTTTTTTCACTAAAAGAATTTTCACAAAAGCTATGTTATGGCAATGTTTTTGCATATACATCTCAAGGCAACTTGAAAAAAGTCGGTTTGCCATATCCCAAGCACCGGCAACTGATTTTGCAACAGAATTTTTTTCGGCGGCGCGAGGGTTTGAAAGTGGGGCCGATGCCGCGACAGACGACAACCATGAACATTGAGAGCTTTTTTGAAGCACGGTTTTTCCTGTGCCGGGGCGGGTTCCGCCGCAAGACAAGACGTATCCACCGTTTCGGGCCGACCGGCCCCATGCTCCATATCCGACCGACCGCCAACCTCCATTGAAACCGAGGGCCTCCATCGCGCAAGAACAGCCTGTCCAGCGGTATGAGGGTGAGGCGCGCCCACGTTGACCATTGGGCCGGTCCAGCACCCGGCCACCCTTATTGAAATGAGCAGTCCATTCCCGACAAAAGTCTCCGCCTTTCTGCATGAGAGCCGGGGCCAAGCCTTTCCCACGCCCTTGGTTGGCGTTCAGAACGCGGCAACAACCTCCAAGTGGCTCGTGGCCCTGTTGTTGGGCTTATTCTTCGGAGCCCGCGCGGTCGCCGCGCCGGTGCTGGTGGTGTCAAAAACCTGCGACAAAACCACCGTTGCGCCGGGAACTTTGTTCACCTACAGCATTCGGTACCGCGTGGCCTCGCTGACCGAGCACGCCTTCGGCGCGGCCATCAGCGACCCGGTTCCGACGGGAATCGAGATTGTCTCCTACAGCATCGCGGGCGGCAACGTGAGCGCGGTGACCATTTCGGGAAACACCCTCACCTGGTCGCTGCAGTCGCCGGGCGGCGTCCCCGGGCGGCTCGACGCGGGCACGACGGGGCTGATCACGGTGACCGCGCGCTTCCCGGCCTGCGCCGCTGGAGGGGCCGCGGCGGGGCTGTTCACGAACACGGCCACCTTTTCGGCAACGGGGTCGACGACGGTGACCTCCTCGGTGGGCATCACCCTTTCGTCGAGCGTGCCAGCCTGCCCGGCCGTGCCGCCGACCACCACGGACCTTGTCAAGCACCATGGGAACAACCACATTTCATCTGTTAAGGGCTACATGTCCTATTGGCTCGACGTTCCCGCCAACGCGACCAGCTACACCCTGACCGATGTCATTCCTGACGGGTTTGTGCTGACCCAAGTGAATCGGATGTTGACAAACGGGACGCTTGTGAAACTGGAAGTGCAATGTGCCGAGAGCGGGGCGTGGTTCACGGTTTTCAATGCCGGGGGATCCAACAACTTTCTTGACGTCGGAAGCGAACTTCCACCTGCCGCCACCGAGTGCATTTCGACGCCCAACCCCTACAACCCCACCAACGTGACGGCGTTCAACATCACCGCCGTTCGCTGGACCATACCGATACTCGCAACCGCCACAACGCTCGACTATGCCATTTCGGGCTATTCAATTAACCCTAACCCATTTGCCGGCACGACGGTAACGTTTGCCGGAGGGGGCTCCGGGCCTGCATTGCCGGGCTATGTCCCGTTGGTGGCCGGGCAGATCCTCGAAAACTGTATTGTTTCCTCCGTGCCTACGATGGGCAGCGGCGGCTCGTCCTGCGACCAAGTGACGGTAAAGTTGCAGGGCACCACCCCCGAGCTTGAAAAATTCATAACCGGTTCGCCCACGCTGGCCTACCCGGGCGTGGTTCAAAACGAGCCGTCGCCCTCGCTGAACCCCGCAGCCAACCCGCCCATCGTACAGGGCGACAACGACATTATTTACGGGTTCGAGTTCAAACAACAAGCCTATTATGGCGACAGCTGGGCGAACCCAGTGGTGACGGACCTGCTCGACCCAAACGTAGAATGGCTGCCATACCCGGCCGGCACGAGCTGGTGGTCGTTGGTGCTTGAGAATGAAACCTCCTTCCCGCCGAGCATCCGTCCTTACAACGACCCGGACTGCTACACGCCGACATTCACGGCCATTCCCAATTTCAACGGCACGGGGCGCACCCTGCTGCGCTGGGAGTTCCCCAACTGCATCATCCCGGGCGGCGGGCACGACAGCCGCTTCACCCTCTACTACGCCGTTCGGATCAAGGCCGGGACGCCCGTGGGGACCGTGATCAAAGACATGAACATCTCCCCGATCCCGACCGACGGCAATGTTTGCGAGTGCGTGAACGGCGCGATGCACGGGGCGGAACAAACGGACTATTGGGCGTCCGAGACGGACATTGCCGATTTTGACGGCGACGGCAACACCGCCGAGCTGCTCTGCAAGTCGAACGTGGTTTCCTACACCGTGCCCTCGCTGACCGACATGAACTCCTCCAAGTGGGTCAAAGGGAAGCTCGATGCCAGCCATTCGCGCTACCCGACGGCGGGCGTAACCGATCTGTCGGGCGACGGGGCGTACCAGATGCTCATCGAGAACACGGGCAACTCCAGCATGACCCAGATCGACGTCGTCGACATCCTGCCCTTCGTGGGCGACAACGGCGTCCTGCCGAGCTCCGGCGCGAGGCTTTCCGAATGGAACGAAGAGCTTGCGGGGGCCATCGTCGTCCAGCGCTGGAACAGCGGCACCCAAACGTGGGATGTCGTTCCCGGCGCCCAGCTGCCGCTCGGGCTTTTGTACTCCACCTCGACGAACCCCTGCCGCTTCACCCATGCGGTGACGGACAACCAAGATTTGAGCATGAGCGGTGGCGTCGGCCCGTCGGGCTGCCTCTCCAATCCGTGGACGGCCCCGGCCCCCGATGCCCGCTCGTTCGGGTTCCGGTTCTCGCCGCCCTCGCCCTATTTCGCCCCGGGCGAAAAGTTGCGCATCCTCGTCCCCGTCCGTGTCAACGGCAACCCGCCCGGCTGCAACGACCCGGCCTGCGCGGGCGACGTTTTGACGAACAACGCGGTCGCGTGGAACTCCTTCGCCTACGGCTCCACCTACAACAACGGCGGGACGCCCGCCCGCCTGCTCGACACCGAGCCCATCAAGGTGGGCCTGAAAATGGCCGACCTGACCACCCACACCAGCCTCGGCAACTATGTCTGGTACGACGACAACTACAACGGCGTGCAGGACGCCTTCGAGGGGCCTGTCGTCGGGGTCAAGGTCAGTTTGTACAACTCCACGGGCACGACGCTCCTGCAGACGACGCTGACCGACTCGACCGGCTTCTACCGCTTTTACGGGTTGAGCACGAGCACCACCTATCAAGTCCGGCTGGAAAACGCGGCCGATTTTCTGGCGGGTGCACGGACCGGGTATTCCCTCACGCTTCAAAATGCCGGATCGAACGACCTGCTCGACAGCGACGCCTCGCTGAACGGCAGCGGCTTCCCCCAGATCACCGCCGCGACGGGGGCGGTCACCGGCGTGGACAACGCCACCGACCCGACGGAATACCCCAGCTTTGACTTCGGATTTTTCAGGTCGAACTGCGTGGGCGACTTCGCCTGGTACGACGCCAACGCGAACGGCACGCAGGACGTCGGCGAGTTCCCCGTGGTCGGGATGACGGTCAAACTGTACTCCGTCGGTGCGGACGGGGGCATCGGCGGCGGCGACGACACCCAGTTCGGCTCGACCAAGACGACCGACGCGGCCGGTACCTACCGTTTCGAGGACGTGCCGAGCGGCAATTATTATGTGAAGTTCGACAAGTCCACCATCACGGGCACGGACCCGGTCTCGGGCACCACGGTGGTGCC
>JBGAWE010000383.1:0-2856 GCA_044227705.1 Saprospiraceae bacterium | reverse complement strand
GCCGGGTCCATGTCGCAAACAAGGCCGAGGTGGACCCGAACGACCCGCTATTGGTGTTCTACGAGCCGAACGCGGGCAGCGACTACGGCATCGCCGTCTCGGACGGCGAAGTGCCCACGCTCGTCTTTTTCCAGGCGCAATGAGCGCCGAGGACAGGGTGTGGTCGAGCCACCCGCTCTCCGAGCCGATGTCGGCCGCACTGTCGGCCGAGTTCGACGCGGCCGTGCAGAAGATGCAGGACGCCGTGTCAGAGCTCAACAAGACGAGCCCGGAGGCGGCGGCGCGCAAGATGGAGTCGCTGTGGCTCCTCATCCGCGTGAACGCGGACTACAAGGGCATGATCAAGGACCTGAAAAAACTCCGTGCAGTCTATGAAAAAGCAAGGAACGGCAGCGGGACGCTTCAAGAACTGGCCGACGCGCTCTACGCCGTCGACGAAGGCTCCGCGTCCCGCAGGGACGACGTCGACAAAGGTCGAGATTGACGGCATCCCGTTCGACTCGCAGACCGAGGGCCGTTTCTACTCGCTCCTGAAGCGGCTCGGAATTGCGCACATCATCCAGTTCGACGTGCAGTTCCACAAGGTTCGCCCAAAGGACCGGAAGGTGCCGCTTCTGAAGGACTGCTGCGCGGAGTCCGTCACCCTCTATGTGGACTTCGTGTTCACCATCGACGGCATGACCCACTATGTGGACGTAAAGGGCGCAAAGGAGTCGGTGCAGGCCAAGTCAAAGCTGAAGTACGCCCTGCTCAAGCACCACCTGTTCGACGAGGGGCTGTCGATGACGAGCCAGATCCGCTTCGTCTACGCAAAGGACATCGTCCTCCTCGAACGGGTCAGCGTCGGCCTCGACGCACTCGCAAATTTCAAAAAGCACTTCCTCGAAACAAAGACCGTATGACCACCGCAAACATCTTCGCCGGGATAGACGGCTTCGGCCTTGCCGCCGAGTCGGTCGGCTGGACCGTGTCGGCACAGGTCGAGTGGGACGGGAACTGCCAGAAGGTGCTCGCAAAGAACCACCCTGCGGCCAGGCGGTTCCTCGACGTCCACGACGTGTCCGGTTCCGACCTCGGCGACGTGGACGTGATGACCGGCGGCTTCCCGTGCCAGCCCTATTCCAACGCCGGACTGAAGCGCGGCAACGACGACGAGCGCGCCCTCTTCCCGCAGATGCTCCGCCTGGTGCGGGAGTCCATGCCCGGATGGGTCGTGTGCGAGAACGTCCCCGGGATCCTTGGAATGGGCTTCCACGACATGGTGGCAGACTTGGAGGCCATCGGCTACCGCTCCGTCACTTTTGTGATACCGGCCTGTGCGGTCGGGGCGATGCACGAGCGGTATCGCGTCTGGCTCGTCGCAAGGCGCATGGACAGGCCGGAGTTGACCGTTGGCGGCATGGAAATGGGGACGGGGCGCGTCGAGTGGCAGGAGCGGGACCTGGAGGCGATACTGGCCGCCGCTTTTTCCGAGGAGGTCGGCAAGAACAGGACCAACAGAACGAAGATGCTCGGGAACACGGTCGTTCCGGCGGTTCCGCAAAACCTGTACCTTGCCATGTGCGGCGCGGCCCCCGAAATCGGCCCCGGCAGTCCGCTGTGGCACTCGACAGGCAGGCTCCTCCCGCTCGTCCCCCATCTCGCCCCGGAGATCAAGGACTTCGCCCGGTCGGTGCTTCTCTGCGCCAACTGGCACAGCGACCTGTGCGACCTGACATGGCGCGCCCATCGCGGGCCGGGCCGCACCCCGATCTTCATGCTGTTCGCAAAAAGGCGGAGCGGTGCCCTGATGCTGCCAACGGCCACGGCCAGTCGGCCGAACAGGCAGTTGGCGGGCATAAACGGGACGGACAACCCAAACGGGAACTGGGAGTCGGCAAGCACCGGAAGGACTGTCCAAAAAAACGTGGAGAGCGTGCTCCACAGCCTGTTGCCGCCCTTGTTGGTCGAGGGCAACAACAACTGGAAGGGGGCGTCGCCGACGTCAAAGGACGCGCTCAACAACATGCTGCCCCCGCTGCTGGCGAGCGACAGCAATCTTGGCGACCGGGGCGCGTCGTACAGAAAAGGGAAGAGGGACGGGGCCTTTCAGGGTCAGTTGAACCTCCCGACCAGGCTCGCGGACATGAAAGGCTCGTTCCTGCCGGTCTCCATATCTTTTTACGAGCAGTTCATGGGATACCCCGTGGGCTGGACAAACTACTGAAAATGCGATTCTTGAAAACAAAGTCCGGCTACGCCTTCTACAACCGCTTCGTTTCGCTCACGAAGCTCGGCGACTCATACGCCATCCAGGCCCGTGGGCCGTTCACGTTCACGTTCTACTGTTCGACCGAGAAGCCCCGCTTCCGCAACCTCGGGGCCTACTCGGTGCTGTGCGTGGCAATCTATGCCTGTCTGGCCGTTCCGATCCTCCTGCTCTTCATCTGGTTCTCCACATCCCTTCTCCTCCACTGGGTCGGGAAGTTTCTGCAAAAACTGTCCAAACTCATGGGCATTGATTTTGATTGACATGAGATTCACCACAATAGTCGCCAGTCCGCAATGAGACATCAAATAGTCGAAAAGTGCTTTGCCGTTGGTTATGACCCGGAATGGGGCGGATTCATTCCATCTGAAACGGTTTATGCCCAAACCGCCGGAAAGGCGAAAATGAAATTTGACAATTTCAATGACGAGCCTTTTGTAAAAATCAAAGCAGTCAGAGACAAAGACAACGACTGGGTTATTTTTGAAGGCCGAAAAGTCAAACGCCACATCGTTGATTTAACATTGCGAGATAGGGCCAGTCGGAAAGAGTTGCAGGATTTCGTCGGCAGAAATCAAGGGAAGCAGGTCATTATTTTTTCTGGGCAA
>JBGAWE010000043.1:17960-24929 GCA_044227705.1 Saprospiraceae bacterium | reverse complement strand
GCGGGTTTGTAGGCCTCACTCCCCCATCATCTCCCGAAGCCGCTCCTTCTGCCCGCCCATTTTTGGGCAATTTTTCAAGAAAAAAGGCTCGGCCGTTGCCCATTCCTCCTTATTAACGGGGCCGTACTTGTCGAGCAGCACCCGGCTGCAGGCCTTCGCGGACGAGTCGGCGGCGGCCATTTTCCTGAACAGGGTGGCCAGCTTTTGCTGCCCAGCTGTGGTCGTGTCGCGCTCGGCGAGAAGGGTCTGCGCCTGCTCGTTCAACTCGACCAGCGGGGTCATGCACTCGCAGGCACCGTCGGCCATTTTTTCATATCGACGCTCGGGCGGCTCGCCGCAGGCGGTGAACATGGCCAAACCAAAGGCGAGGAAGGGGGCGGCTTTCATTCCAAAATTTTTCGTGAAAATAGAAACGCCGGACAAGCCAACGCTCGCCCGGCGTTCCCAGATCAAACCATCTCAACCTGCCGAGTGACGATTTCCTTTCCGGCCTCCATCCTTTTCCTTCCGAACAGCAGCCCGGCCGTGTCCGCGTCCACCAAAATCGTCTCGCCGCGCTGGTAGCTCCCAGCCAGCAGGTGGCGACTTATCTCGTTGACGAGCGTCCGTTGGATGGCCCGTTTCATCGGCCGGGCGCCGAACTGCGGGTCGAAGCCCGTGTCGGCCAGCCATTTCTGGGCGGCCTTCGTCAGTTCGAGCAAGAGGCCCTGCTTGGCGAGCGGTTCGCGCAGCTCGTCGAGCAGGATGTTCATGATGGTCGTCATCATCCCCGACGAGAGGGGGTGGAAGACGATGGTCTCATCGACACGGTTCAAAAACTCGGGCCGCATCCGCAGGCGCAGCATCTCGAATAGCTCCTTTTGGGTGCGCGACATGACGGCGTCCTTTTTCACATCCGGCAAATCTTCCCAGCCCTCGAAGTTCTCCATGATTCGCTCGGCGCCCACGTTGGAGGTCATCACGATGATGGTGTTCTTGAAGTTGGCCGTGCGACCCTTGTTGTCCGTCAGCCGCCCGTCGTCGAGGACTTGCAGGAGGATATTGAACACGTCGGGGTGCGCCTTCTCGATTTCGTCCAAAAGAACAATCGAGTACGGCCTGCGGCGAACGGCCTCCGTCAACTGCCCGCTCTCTTCGTAGCCGACATATCCGGGCGGCGCGCCGACCAGACGCGAGACCGAGTGCTTCTCCATGTACTCGCTCATGTCGATGCGGGTGATGGCCTTTTCATCGTCGAAAAGGGCCTCAGCGAGGGCCTTCGCCAGTTCGGTCTTGCCGACGCCCGTCGGGCCGAGGAAGATGAACGAGCCGATGGGCTTCTCCTCGTCGGAAAGCCCGGCGCGGCTGCGGCGCACGGCGTTGGCAACGGCCTCGACGGCCTCGTCCTGCCCGATGACGCGGCGGTGAAGCTCTTTTTCGAGGTTGAGGAGCCGCTCTTTTTCGCTCATCGTCATCTTCGAGACCGGCACGCCCGTCCATTTCGAGACGACCTCCGCGATGTCGTTGGCCGTCACCTGCTGGGTGGTCATGCGGTTCTCGGGGGCGAGGTTGGCGAGCTTTTCCTCGGCGACGCGCAGCTTTGCTTCTTCTTCTTTGATTTTGCCGAAACGGATGGTCGCCACCTCTTCGTAGCGGGCCTCGCGCTCGGCCTTCGCGGCCATGATTTCCAGCTCCTCGATGCGCTGCTTGCAAAGCTGGATGGCCTCGACGATGTCCTTTTCGCCTTGCCACTTGGCTTTGATGCCGTCCAGTTTTTCCTTCTGAACAGCGATGTCCTTTTGCAAAACGGTCAGTTTTTCCTCGTTTTTCTCCCTTTTCAACGCCTCGCGCTCGATTTCGAGCTGGCGGACCTTTCGCTCCAGTTCGTCCACCTCCTCGGGAACCGAGTCCAGTTCGAGCCGCAGCTTGGCCCCCGACTCGTCGATGAGGTCGATGGCCTTGTCGGGCAGCTGCCGGTCGGTGATGTATCGGTGGGAAAGCTCGGCAGCGGCGATGATGGCCTCGTCAAGGATTTCGACTTTGTGGTAGTTCTCGTACCGCTCTTTCAGCCCTCGCAGGATGGAAATAGTGTCCTCGAGGCTCGGCTCGTCGACGTAGACCGACTGGAAACGGCGCTCCAAAGCCTTGTCCGTCTCAAAAAACTTTTGGTATTCGTCCAATGTCGTCGCCCCGATGGTGCGAAGCTCGCCCCGGGCGAGGGCTGGTTTGAGTATGTTGCCCGCGTCGAGCGAGCCGCCTCCGCCGCCCGCCCCGACGAGCGTGTGGATTTCGTCGATGAACAAAATGACTTGTTCCTCGGAATCCTGAACCTCTTTGACGACGGCTTTCAAACGCTCCTCAAAATCGCCCTTGAACTTGGCCCCGGCCAAAAGCGCGGCCACGTCGAGGGTGAAAATCTTCTTGCTCCGCAAGTTCTCCGGCACGTCGTGCTTGACGATGCGCCACGCGATTCCCTCGACGATGGCCGTCTTGCCCACGCCCGCCTCGCCGACGATGACGGGGTTGTTCTTTTTCCTCCGGGAAAGGATTTGGAGGACGCGCCGAATCTCGTCGTCGCGCCCGATGACGGGGTCGAGCTTCCCGTTCTCGGCCATCTCGGTGAGGTTGATGGCGTACTTCGAGAGGGCGTTGTAAACCTGCTCGGTCGTCTGGTCGGTCACCTTTCGGCCTTTGCGGAGGTCTTTCAAAGCCGCGCCGAGCGCGTCATAAGTTGCGCCCTGCGAATTCAAAAGCTTGGCCGTTTTGTCACCGCCCCGCGCGATGCCGAGCAGCATCAGCTCGACGGAGATGTACTCGTCGCCGAACTCTTTGAGGCTGTTCTTGGCCGCCGCGATGGCTTTATTGGCCTCGCTGGTGAGGAACTGCTTGTCGGCACCGCCTTGCACCTTTGGGGTGTCCCAGACGAGCTTGTCAACCTCTTTTTGGAGAGCGGGCAGGTTCGCGCCGCTTTTTTTCAACAGAAACTCGGCCACAGAATCCTCCGATTCGATAAGCCCTTTGAGCAAGTGCGCCGTATCGACGCTCTGCTGCTCATACCCGGCGGCGATTTGCTGGGCCTTGACGATGGCCTCCTGCGCCTTGATGGTGAAGTTGTCGTAGGTCATTTTTTGGGAAGGCGGGGCCGGTTTGCGGCCGCCTTCAGGGTGGTGCAGTCAAAGATGGTTCCGGTCGCTTTTTGTGGACCATTTGGCGGGGCGGGGGGCGAACGGCTGCCGTTTTGTCTGCTTTTCAAAAAGAGGAAAGACAAAACGGCAGGTTTTCGCCAAAACATCAACGTCGGAAGGGTTTCAAACCCTTCCGATATTCCGCCACAGCCGAATCACTTCACTCGCAACCGCTGCCCAATCTGGATGCCGTTGTCCGGAAGCCCGTTGAGCTTTTGGATGGCGGCCGGCGTGGTGCCATAGCGTTTGGAGATGTTGTAGAGGGTGTCGCCTTTCACGACCTCGTGATAGGTTGCGCCCGGCACGTCGCCAGACGTCGAAGTGGAAGGCCGCGACGGCGTCGCCGACCCCGGCCGCGAGACCGGCGGCGGCGTTGTCACCGGCGGCTGACTGCTCGGCGCGGTGCCGGTCGAGGTCGACGGCTTGGCCCGGTCGGGGCTGGGGAAATCGGCCCCACTCGTGGCGATGGGCGGCTGTGAGGTCTTCGGCCGCTCGACCGGCGTGGGCAGCGAGGAGCCGGGCTGGCTGCCCGATTGGCCGCTGCCGGGCTGGCTGCTCGGCTGCTTGTCGGTCGTTGTCTTGTCGTCGCCGATTTCGAAGGGAAGCTCGTCGGTGTAAGGGTTTTGCGGCCGTTCGTCCGCCTTCGGCTTGCCCGAGGAAGGCTTCGTTGGCAAGGAGCCGGTCGTCGGTCGGGGAGCGGTGTTGCCGGAGCCGGTCGCTGGCGGGCGGTTGCTCTCGATTTTCACGATCTCGTCGTTTGAGCGAAGGCGCGGCTTCGATGGGCGCTTGAACCAGCCCCTGATCTTCAGCGTCTCGCCGGGGGCAGGCTCCTCGCCGGGCACGAGGCGGTTGCGCTTGCGCAGCTTTTCGAGCTTGATGCCGTACTGCTGCGCGACGTCGAAAATCAACTGGTTGTCCTTCACATAGGCCACCTTTTGGCGGCCACGCCACTTGTTCCTTTTCTTTTGGATGAAGACGCGGGAGTTCTCCCGCAGTCTGTCGGTCGGCTGGTACTGATTGTCGTTGAAGCCGACCAGTTTGGTCGTCTTGACGTGCAGCCGCTTGGCCACGTCGTCGATGGTCTCGTCCCTTTTTGCGAGGACGACCTTCACATCGTTCACCGTCCCGATGCCCCGGCCGGGCAGCGGCGAGGTGGTGCCGGGCTTGCCCGGCTTGCCGCCGGTGGCCATGCCGCCGCTTCCGCTAACCGCCTCGTTGTCAAGCTCGTACAGCCGGTGCGTTTCAATCACATTTATCAACGACTCAGCATATCCGCCCCCCGTGGCGTAGCCCGCCGACTTCAGTCCGTAAGCCCACGAGCGGTAGTCCTTCTGGTCGAGGTTGAAGAGGAAGCCGTAGCGGTTGTACTTCTTCGGGTCTCGCAGGAAGTCGGAGTGGTCGATCCACGAGTCGTCTTCGTGCTTGTATTTTCGAAAACATGACTGGACGGAGTTGCCGCTCTCGTCGTGGTCGTCATCCTGCAAGTAGTAGGACTTGCCCTTCCATTCGCCGCCGCACTTGATGCCGAAATGGTTCTTCGCCTCCTTCACCAGCGAGCTCTGCCCGGCGTTCGACTCGACGATGCCCTGCGCCATTGAGATGCTCGCCGGGACGCCCGCCCGCAGCATCTCGTCGATGGCCGTGCGGCGCCACTTGGCGATGTAGTCCTGCCGGGCGTCGGGTGGGATGAGTTCCCAAGCGCGGAAGTCGGGGAACTGGCTGATGTCAAGATCCGGCGCGAGATCTTGCCCGGCGAGGTTCAACTGGCTGAAAATGAGGAGGATAGCGATTCGGAAAAGCTTCATGGTTGCGTTCGATTTTTCGGGTAAAAGTAGCTTTCGAGGAGTTTTTTTAACCACAGAGGTTTGGGGGAGGGTTTCACCTAGAGGACGACTCCGTGCGCCTCTGTGAAACCCTCCCCAAAACCTCTGTGGTTAAAAGCCCTCTCGATTCCTCAAACCCCCTTCTACTTTTGCATGGTTTTTGGCCTGAAAGCCCAGTTTTATCAAAACTTACTGATTTCCCATGCCCAAAGTGCTCGTGACCGGCGGGACCGGATACATCGGCAGCCACACCATCGTCGACCTTTTGGAAAACGGCTATGAGGTGATTTCCATCGACAACTTCCTCAACTCCGACGCGAAACCGCTGCGCGGGATCCGGAAAATCACTGGCCGCTCGGTCAAGAACCACCCCGTCGATCTCTGCGATTTGAAAAAGACACGGGCCGTTTTTGAAAAGAACCCCGGCATCGACGGCGTGGTGCATTTCGCGGCGCTCAAGTCGGTGCCGCAGTCGGTCGAGGAGCCGCTCCTTTATTTCAGGAACAACATCGAGAGCCTGCTGAACCTGCTCGAGTGCATGGGCGAGTTTGGGGTGGCGAACCTGATTTTCTCCTCCTCCTGCTCTGTTTACGGCAACGCGAAGGAGCTGCCGGTTACGGAGGAAACGCCTTTCGAAGAGGCCGAAAGCCCGTATGCCCGAACCAAGCAGATAGGCGAGGAAATCCTGCGCGACCTCTGCCGTTTCCGGTCGGATTTCAACACGATTTTATTGAGGTATTTCAACCCGGCGGGCGCCCACCCCTCGGCGCTCATCGGCGAGGACCCGCGAAACGTGATGACCGCCCTCGTTCCGGTCATCACCGAGACGGCGGCCGGCCGGCGCGACGAGATGGTCATCTACGGCGGCGACTACCCGACCCGCGACGGCTCCTGCATCCGCGACTTCATCCACGTCATGGACCTAGCCCACGCTCACACGAAGGCCCTCGATTATTTGCTGGAAAAGAAAAACCGCTCGAACTGCGAGGTCTTCAACCTCGGCTCGGGCGCGGGCGTGACCGTACTCGAAGCCGTCCGGGCTTTTGAAAAAGCAAACAAACTGAAGTTCAACTGGCGCGTCGGCCCGCGCCGAGAGGGCGATGTCGAGGCCATCTACGCCGACACGACGCGTGCGACCGAGCAGCTCGGCTGGCGGCCCGAGCGCAGCATCGAGGAGGTGATGCGCTCGGCTTGGAAATGGGAGAAAAAGAAGGGGAAAGCCAACTCGGTTCCTGCCTAAAAATCGCCGAATTCGGTCGGCGCGAGCTGTTTCATCGCCGCGTCGAATTGTTCTTGATTCGGGGCTTTCCCGTGCCATTTGTGGGTTCCCGCCATGAAATCGACGCCGTGGCCCATGTCGGTTTTCATCAAAATCACCACCGGCTTTCCCTTGCCGGTTCTCCGTTTCGCTTTTTTCAAAAAGTCGATGACGGAGGCGAGGTCGTTCCCTTTTTCATTGACGAGAACCTCCCAGCCGAAGGATTTCCACTTCGCCGGGAGATTTCCGAGCGAGTTGACGGCTTCAATCGGGCCGTCGATTTGCTGGCCGTTCCAATCGACGGTGGCGATGATGTTGTCAATCTTGTGGCTGGCGCAAAAAAGGGCAGCCTCCCAAATCTGACCTTCCTGCAGCTCGCCGTCGCCGGTTAGGCAATAGATGGTGCGCGGGTCGTTGTCGAGCTTTTTGGCGAGCGCCGCGCCCGCCGCGACCGACAGCCCCATCCCGAGCGAACCCGAGGCGATGCGGATTCCCGGCAGGCCTTCGTGGGTCGTGGGGTGGCCTTGCAGGCGGGTGTTGAGCTTGCGGAAAGTGGCCAGCTCATTCACCGGGAAGTAGCCCGAGCGGGCGAGCACCGAGTACCAGACGGGCGAGATGTGGCCGTTGGAGAGGAAGAAGACATCCTCCTTTTTGCCCTCCATCGAGAACTTGCCGGGCTTGCGCTTCAGGATTTCAAAATAGAGGGCGACGAAGAACTCCGTCG
>JBGAWE010000043.1:0-17925 GCA_044227705.1 Saprospiraceae bacterium | reverse complement strand
CCGGGTGGCCACTCTGGACGTTGAAAACCATGCGGAGGATGTCGCGGCGGACTTGGCGGCAGAGCGTTTGGAGGCGGGCGAGGTCGGTCGTGGCCATGTGTTTTTCTCAAAAAGTTTGGGCGAAAATAGAACAAAGCGCGGCCCGTCGGGGTCGCCGGGGCTTTGTCGGTCGAATTTCTACTTTTGCCCGCCGCTTTGCGAAACAAGCCCGAACGGGCGGCGTTTTAGCGGCCTTTTTAATAAATCTACATTCCAAAAAGACACCATTCATGGCCGCACACAAATCGGACGTCGAAGCGGTCGACGCACTTTCCCAAGCCTACAAGAACCTCTCGGCTGAAATCTCCAAAGTCATCGTCGGGCAGGACGAGGTGGTCCGGGCCGTCATCATCTCGCTCTTTTCCAACGGCCACAGCCTGCTCGTCGGGGTGCCGGGGCTGGCGAAGACCCTGCTCGTCTCGACCATCGCGGAGGTGCTCGACCTCGAGTTCAAGCGCATCCAGTTCACACCCGACCTCATGCCGTCGGACATCACGGGGAGCGAGATCTTGGATGAAAGCAGGGCTTTTCGGTTCAACAAAGGCCCCCTTTTCGCCAACATCGTGCTGGCCGACGAGATAAACCGGACCCCTCCGAAGACCCAGGCAGCCCTCCTCGAGGCGATGCAGGAGCGCGTCGTGACGGTCGGCGGCAACCGGCACTACCTGCCCAACCCCTTCTTCGTGCTGGCCACGCAGAACCCCATCGAACAGGAGGGCACCTACCCGCTGCCCGAGGCGCAGCTCGACCGTTTCATGTTCAACATCCCGCTCACCTACCCGAGCTACGAGGAGGAGGTGATGGTCGTGAAAAACACCACGTCGAACTACCGGGCGAACCTGAAGCACGTCCTCTCGGCAACAGACATCCTCGGCTTTCAGGATTTGATTCGGAAGATTCCCGTCGCCGACAATGTTTTGGAATACGCCGTCGGCCTCGCCACGAAGTCGAGGCCGGGAACGCCCCGCGCCGTTAAAGAAGTCAACAACTACATCGCCTGGGGAGCCGGGCCGCGTGCCTCGCAGTACCTCGTCCTCGGCGCGAAGTGCCACGCGGCGATTCGCGGGAAATACTCGCCCGACATCGAGGACGTGCGGGCCATCGCCAACCTCGTGCTGCGGCACCGCATCGTCCGCAACTTCAAGGCCGAGGCCGAGGGGGTGACGGAGGAGAACATCATCGAGGCACTGTTTTGAGGCTTGGCCGCCCTGCCAGAAGCCATCCATCAACAGGAGAATGTCGGTGGATGGCTTTTTTGTTTTCGGCAAGTCGGGCGGCCGGGCGGTTTTTAAAACCTTTGCCCCCGGCAATTTTCCCGCCCCGACGACGCTCCTTTTCCAAAAAAAACTGCCGAACCATGCGCCAACTTCTCCTCGCCGCCGCCCTTTCCCTCGCTTTCAAAAACCTCCCGGCACAGGACTCGACCAGTGTCAGCTCCCTCAAAATCGGAGAATGGGAACAGCACCTCCCCTGGCAGCGCAGCATCTGGGCGACGCAGAGCGCCGACAAGGTCTGGCTCGCCACCGAGTGGGCCTTGCTCGAATTGAACAAGAGCGACCGCGCGCCGCGATACATCACCCGAACCGACGGCTTGAGCGAAACGGGCATGGGACCAATCAAATACGACGCGGGCAGTGGCACGCTCATCGTCACCTATTTCAACTCGAACATCGATCTGTGGAAAGGGGGGAAGGCCACGAACGTCCCCTTCATCAAGGCCAACACGAGCATCCTTGGCGACAAGCGCATCTATGACATCTTCCTCGACGGCGAGGGCGCGGCGTGGTTCTGCTGCGGTTTCGGGATGGCCAAGTTCTCGCTCGCCGCCGAGGAGTTTGAGTCGACGACGTTCACCGGGCTGCCCGTCCGCTCGATGGCAGCGCTCGGCGGCAACCTCTATGCGGCGACCGACGACGGCATTTATCGCGTCGCGAAAAACGGGGCCAACCTCGCCGACTTCTCGACGTGGCAACTGCTCGGCCCCGCTGAAGGATTGCCCGCCGTTTATTCAACGAAAACCGTCCACGCCTATCAGGGGAAACTCGTTTTCGACATCGATGGGAAGAAACTCGCCGTGCTCTCCCCAGGCCAGCCGCCATCTGTTTTTTATCAAATCGACCCGAGCCTCGCGCCGAAATACATGACGAGCGAGGGTCCGGGGCTGCTCGTTGGGATGGAGTGCGCGGCGAGCGGCGGGTGTGGGTCGGCACCGCTGTTGAGGTTCGCCGACCTCGGGGCCGCGCCGCAGGCTTTCACCTCGCAGGTCAGTTTTCCTTTTTACAGCATCGAGGACGAACAGGGCCAAATCTGGCATTCCGATGCCTACGACGGCCTCCGCTTGCTGCACGTCGATGGCGGCTGGGGCGAGTCGTTCACGTTCAACTCGCCCTTCCGGCACGGCAGTGCAGACCTGTTGATGGCCGACGGAAGGGTGTTCATGGCGGCCGGGACGGTTGAAGTCGGGCTTTATTTCAAATACAACAAGGACGGTTTCTACTCATTTAAAAAAGAGGAAGGCTGGCGCAAGTTCAACGTCGACAACCAGCCGCTGCTCGGGCCGCTGGGCATCGCGACCGACTTCTGGCGGATGGCGTGGAACGCGGAGACGAAACGGCTATGGGTCGGCTCTTTTTACGGCGGCCTCGTCGAGTTCGACCCTGAAAAAGGGGAGGTCGTGCAGGGTTTCACGAAAGACAATTCTCTCCTGCAAGGCGCCAACGGCGACCCCGACCGCACCCAAATTGGCGGCCTCGCCTATGACTCAAAAGGGAACCTTTGGATTTCGAACTACAAGACCGCGTCGCCAGTCGTCGTGCTGAAAAAGGACGGCACCTGGGCACGTTTCCCAACGCCGGTGGCCAATGGCGAGACCGTCCACCTCGCCATCGACCGCGCCGACTATAAATGGCTTGCCGCCGGCACTTCGGGCGGCCTCCTCGTCCTCGACTCGGGGGCCGACATCGACGACCCCTCCGACGACCGATCGCGGCTCATCACTTCCTCCAACTCGGTGATGAAGAGCAACCGCGTCAACTGCCTCGCCCTCGACCTCGACGGCGACATGTGGGTCGGCACCGACCAGGGGATGTACGCCTTCCAGTGCGGGACGAACATCCTTTCGGCCGATTGCCGGGGGACTTGGCCCATCGTCGACGTCGACGGTTTCCTCGCCAACCTCCTGCAGACCGACGACGTGCGGGCCATCGCCATCGACGGCGCCAACCGGAAATGGGTCGGGACCACGAACGGCCTATTTGTCTTCTCGCCCGACTGCACGGAGCGAATCGCCCATTTCACGACGGAAAACAGCCCGCTCTTCGACAACATCATCACGGCCATCGCCATCGACGGCCAGAACGGCGAGGCTTGGATTGGAACCGAAAAAGGGGTAATCACCCTGCGCACTGACGCGGCCATCGGCACCAACGTAAACCGGCCGGGCAGCTATGCCTTCCCCAACCCGGTGCTGCCGAATTACGACGGCCCCGTCGCCATTCACGGCCTCGCCCGTGACGCGAACTTCAAGGTTGTCGACGTGAACGGGCAACTTGTCTTCGAGGGGAAATCGCTCGGCGGGCAGGCGATTTGGGATGCGAAGGATTACCTCGGAAGGCGCGTCGCCTCGGGCGTCTATCTCGTCCTTGCCACCGGGACGGCGGCGTTCGACCAGCCGGAGGCGGCGGTCGTGGCAAAGGTTGTCGTGGTAAATTAGAGAGAGAGATTGCGTCGAACAAAAAAGCCCAACTCGTTGACTTTCAACGAGTTGGGCTTTTTTGTTCGACGCAATCTGCCGTCATTTCAATCGAAGCCTTGCCCCAATTTTCAAGTCAATCTTCGGGTTCAAATCCATCAACTGCTTCCCCGTCATCCCGTGCTGCAAAGCGATGTCGTCGAGGCTCTCGCCGCGCTGGACGGTGTGGAAAGTGGCCGCTTTCGGTGCCGCGCTCGGCACGACGGGTTGTTTGCTCGGCGATTCGACCGGTTTGCCCGATGGCTTGTCAGAAGGTTTCCCGACCGTGATTTTGTCGGCCGGTTTCTTGCCCGGCTTGCCCGATTCGGCGGCGACTTTCGAGCCTTCCACCTTGATGTTCTGCCTTTCGAGGACGCTGTACGGCTGGTAGATTTTCATCTCCTGCCCGATGACGATGCCGCCGAAGGGCGAGTTGTTCCAGATTTTCAGATACTCAACGTCGGTGCCGAACTCGCGGGCGACGCTCTCCAAAGTCTCGCCCGCGTTCGGGGTGTACTTCGTCATCAGGTACTTGTTGGCGAAGCAGAGGCTGCCGCCCGTGTGGCCGAAAATCACGGGCTGGTCAGTTAAGTACTGGCGGCCACCGCGCCCGTTCATGAACTTCAAAAAGGCAGGCAGCACCCGCGTCGGGATGGTCAGGTAGTGTCCCTCGCCGCTCTGCGGGATGTAGTTCTGCCGGTATTGCGGGTTGAGGAGCTTGAGCATCTGGTAGTCGACGCCCGTCGCCTCGCTGATTTCAGAGAAGGTCATCGTCTCGTAAACGAGGGTCGAGGAGGTGATTTGCGCCTCCATCTCCGTCGGCTCCGGCTGGAGGTTGTGCGCGTCCCAGTAATGGCAGATGTACATCGCGGCGATGAAGGCGGGGACGTAGTTGCGTGTCTCTTGCGGCAGGTAGTTCTGGATTTTCCAGAAGTTGTAGCTGTGCGCCCGCTTGATGGCCCCTGCGACGCGGCCCGCGCCACTGTTGTAGGCCGCCAGTGCCAGCTCCCACGAGCCGAACTGGATGTAGAGTTTTTGGAGGTATTTGATGGCGGCCTGCGTGCTCTTGTTCGGGTCACAGCGCTCGTCGATGGCGTTCGTGATGTCGAGACCGTACTCCTTCCCGGTCGCGGGCATGAACTGCCAGAGGCCGACCGCACCAGCCGAGGAGACGATGGTCGGGTTCAAAGCCGACTCGGTCACGCTCAAATATTTCAGCTCGCTCGGCATCCCGGCGGCCTTCAGGTACTTCTCGAACATCGGGAAATAAAGGACGCGGCGGCCGAGCATCCCTTCGCACTTCTCGCGCTTCCTGACGCCATAAGTATGGATGTAAGCCCGCACGGCCGACGTCAACTGCGGCCGGATGCACCCGGCGGGAAGCGAGTTGAGCCGGTCGAGCAGCTCGTCGTTCGTGAACCAGGGTATGCGGCGGTCGACGGGGTTCGCATCGGTCGTGTCGATGTCGGTCTCGAGCGAGCCGACGACGGCACCATCCGAGACTTGAGCATTGGCCTTTCCGAACGAAAAGAGAAAAGAGGCGAGGCAAATCAGGAACGCCCGCGACGTTAGGCGAGCGTTCGGGTGTGTCTGCGTCATGAAATTGGGACTGATTTATAAAACCGTAAAAATGGGTGGCGGGGCCTGTTCGATTGCCCGCTCGAAAGGTCAGTTTTGGATTAAAGGAGAGCGTAAAAATCCGGGACTAAAATTTGGGCGGCATTAAACGCCGTCGGTCGGAAGTTCATGCCCGAAGCTCGTGAATCGGTAGCTGAAAAGTCTCGTGGAGGCTCGGGAGGTCTGGCGGGGGATTCGGACGATAATTTGGCGGCGGGCCGGGAAAAATTTCTTAAATTTTTAATCAGGCCGCCCGACAGGTCTTTTCCAGAACAACGTTTGGAAAACGTCCGGGGCTGCAAAAGTAGAAATAACTTCCGGGCAGCCAAACCAAAGCTCAAACTTTAACCACCGGCCGACCAAAACTTTCCTCGGGGAAAATCCTGCCACATTTCGTTAAACGGGGCTTAAAAAAACGAGGGGCTGGTTGTACGTTTGCGGCTCGAAAGGCGACAGGATTTTTTAAGTTGTTGATAATCAATGATTTAGAAGGTTCGGCCCAATCAAACTCGTTCAAATCTTCCACCGCACAGAAGCATGGCTAACACCGGTCGAATCAAGCAAATCATCGGCGCCGTCGTCGACGTCGAGTTCAGCGGCAGCAAGCTGCCAGAAATCCTCAACGCCCTCGAAATCAAGCGGGCCGACGGCACCTCGCTCATCCTCGAAGTGCAGCGCCACCTCGGCGAAGACTCCGTCCGCACTGTCTCGATGGACTCGACCGACGGCCTTATGCGCGGCATGACCGTGACCGACCTCGGCTCCAACATCTCGATGCCGACGGGCGATGCCGTCAAGGGCCGCCTGTTCAACGTCGTTGGCGAGGCCATCGACGGCATCGGCGCGGTGCCGAAGGGCGCGAACGCCGCCCCCATCCACCGCAAGCCGCCGACCTACGAGGAGCTTTCGACCGAGCGTGAGGTGCTCTACACCGGCATCAAGGTCATTGACCTTATCGAGCCGTACCCGAAGGGGGGCAAAATCGGCCTCTTCGGCGGTGCGGGCGTCGGTAAGACCGTGCTCATCATGGAGCTTATCAACAACATCGCAAAGGCTTACGAGGGAATGTCCGTCTTCGCCGGCGTCGGCGAGCGGACCCGCGAGGGCAACGACCTGTTGCGCGAGATGATTGAGTCGAACGTCATCAAGTATGGCGACGCCTTCAAGCACTCGATGGAAGCTGGCGGCTGGGACCTCTCGAAGGTCGACAAGGCCGAACTGGCCAAATCACAGGCCACCCTCGTTTTCGGCCAAATGAACGAGCCGCCGGGTGCCCGCGCCCGCGTCGCGCTCTCCGGTCTCACGATGGCCGAGTACTTCCGCGACGGCGACCTCAAAGACCCGTCCGGCGGCCGCGACATCCTCTTCTTCGTCGACAACATCTTCCGCTTCACGCAGGCCGGCTCTGAAGTGTCCGCGCTGCTCGGCCGGATGCCGTCGGCCGTCGGTTACCAGCCGACGCTGGCCACCGAGATGGGCATCATGCAGGAGCGCATCACCTCCACCAAGCGCGGCTCCATCACCTCCGTGCAGGCCGTATATGTCCCGGCGGACGACTTGACTGACCCGGCACCGGCCACGACCTTCGCCCACCTTGACGCGACGACCGTTTTGAGCCGCAAGATCGCCTCGCTCGGCATCTACCCGGCCGTCGACCCGCTCGACTCGACCTCGCGCATCCTCGACCGCAAAATCCTCGGCGACGAGCACTACGACACCGCCCAGCGCGTCAAGCAGATGCTCCAGCGCTACAACGAACTGCAGGACATCATCGCCATCCTCGGCATGGAGGAGCTTTCGGACGAGGACAAACTGACCGTCTCGCGCGCCCGCCGCGTGCAGCGGTTCCTCTCGCAGCCCTTCCACGTGGCTGAGCAGTTCACGGGCCTCAAGGGCGTCCTCGTCCCCATCGAGGAGACCATCCGCGGCTTCAACATGATCATGGACGGCGAACTCGACCAATACCCCGAGGCTGCCTTCAACCTCGTCGGCACCATCGACGACGCCATCGCGAAGGGCAAGAAGCTCATCGAAGAAGCCAATTCTTAATTGTCAATTGTCAATGGTTAATTGTGAGTGGTGGCCGCTTCGGCTCACCATTGACAATTAACAATTAACCATTAAAAACATGGAGCTGGTTGTTCTCTCTCCCGAAAAGGAAATCTTCCACGGCCCCGTCAAGTCGGTCAAGGTGCCGGGCAGCCTCGGCCAGTTCGAGATGCTCGAAAACCACGCGGCCATCGTCTCGTCGCTTCAGGCGGGCGAGGTGCGCGTCATCAAGGCGGACGGCTCCAAGGTCGTCTGGCACGTCTCGGGCGGATTCGTCGAGATGCTGAAGAACGAGGTGTCGCTGCTGGTCAGCGGAGTGCGGGATTGAGGAGGTTTCTTATTGACATTGGAAGGGCCATCCAGCGGAGCTCGTTGGATGGCCTTTTCTTTAGCTCAAAGGCGGGCGCGGACCGGCAGCCAACTGACTAAAAGGGAGGAGCGAAGCGGAAGCGGAGGGAATTGGGTTGGGAAGAGCCGAACGAACGGGCTTTGCCGCAATAGCCGCCAACTACTGAATAGAGTTTCTTCTATTCTTCTATTGAATAAAAATTGGCCTCCTTCGGGTCGAAGATGTTCTTTCCTTTCCGAACCGCACCTCTTTGCCGCGCTCGCGAGCTGCAAACTCCCATTCGGCCTCGGTCGGTAGGCTGTAGTTTTTGCCGGAGAGCTGGTTGTGTTTTTTGATGAAATCCTGCGCGTCGTCCCAACTGACGCTTTCGACGGGCAAGTTGTCGCCTTTGAAATGGGATGGGTCCGTCCCCATGAATTTGCCTCCGCTGGGCTTGGCGAACGGCGGTTTTTTATAGATAAAAGCTGTCCAAAGCAACCTGGACAAGGAGTTCATGGGTCGCCAAAAGTGTCGCCCATGTCGAAGACGCCGCCCTTGATGAGAATCATGTGTTTGTGGAACTCGTCCTCTCGAGAATCGGCCATGAAAATGGAAGCAGGCTCTGGTTTGAATGCTGACATCGTTGCCGGGCTGGCTTTCATTAATAGGGTAAAGGTGGAAGATTTTGAATGGTGGAAAAGAGGAATGGGAACCGCCCCAATGCACGTCCAAAACTGAAAGGAGCTTCGAAACCCAAAAGGGCGGCCCGTCGATTCGGACCGCCCTTTTTGGGGTGAAAAACACCGCGTTCGATGTTCGTTTTTAGCGTCGTTTAACCGGCGCGGGCTGGGCCACCTCGCCTGCTTCGTCCGTCAAAACGAGGACGACGCGGCGGTCGCTCTTTTTCGAGTCGGGCGTGTCCTTTCCGAAGCCTGGCTCGGTCGGCTTGTCATCGGGCATGGCCTCGCCGTAGACCTTCACGTTGATGCGCGACGAGTGGACACCGCGCGAGATGAGGTGGTTGCGAGCCATGCGGGCGCGGCGGATGCTCATTTCGAGGTTCTTGTCGGCCGGGCCGCTGGCGTCGCTGTGGCCGAGGACCATGAGGCGGAGGCGCGGGTTTTCTTTCATCCGGCGGAAGACCTCTTCGAGCGTGCCCATCGACTCGACGCTCAAGGTCGATTTCCCGAAGTCGAAATAGATGGTGCGCACCGCGTCGCGCATGATGGGGTCTTCGACGAAGATGGGGCCGCTGCCCGAAAAGCCATATGGGCAGGGAATCCCGCAGAGTGCCTTTTGCTCCTGTAAATCAAGCACTTGGGCGTTCGGGAAGCCTTTGTTGATGAGGTCGAGCTGGACTTTTTCGGCTTCTTCTCGGTTGGCATACGAGCCGAGGAAAAAGCGGTGGACGCCCATCTGGTCGGTGTTCTCGAAGACGCCGGGGAGGCCCCGGTCTCGGAAATAGTTGGCCGAGAGCGTGTCGCCAAAGGCGGCGACTTGAACCCGAAACTCTTGTTGTGATTGGCAGAAAACCGTGGATGCCCAGATGAGGGCGGCGAGAAGCGTTAGTGTTGAGCGCATGGAAAGGAAGGCAAAGTGGACATAGGATTACCGGCAAGACGTTCGGCAGCCGGGTGCAAGCCGAGGAGGCGGGATTAAACAAACCGAAAGGCGGGCCACACTTCGATAAGAGTGTTCCGTGTGTAACTGGGGACAAAATTAGAATACGTCTAACCGAGGGATGGGTTTCGGTTGAGAAAATTTAGCATCTGTGCGCAAATTGTTGGCACGGTCGCCGCTCACCGGCGCAAAGCCATGCCCAAAAATCGGCGGATGTGATGTTTTCGGTCAAATTTCGCCCAGGATTGCACCGTGCACCTGCATGGCCGTCGCACAAGCTTCGATGCAGCCGAACAGCCGTGGGCGTTGAAAATTTGCCACAGGGTTTCCATCG
Source organism: Saprospiraceae bacterium (assembly GCA_044227705.1). GTDB lineage: Bacteria > Bacteroidota > Bacteroidia > Chitinophagales > Saprospiraceae > JANOQP01. The sequence continues at coordinate 8,208 of JBGAWE010000043.1, read as the reverse complement.
TCGAAAAAAAGGGCCGCGCCTTTTGCCCGCCTCCCAATTTGTGCGCGTTCTTCGCCCCGACCCCAACGGCCAGTTTTCAATCACTAAACCTTTCTTTTGATGGCAAATCAAGGCGCAACGGCCCCGGCGGCCAAGCCCAAGTTCCCCAGCGGCATCCCCTACATCATCGGGAACGAGGCCGCTGAGCGCTTCAACTACTACGGCCTGCGGGCCATCCTCACGACCTTCATGGTGGCGCAATTCTACAACGCCTCGCACTCGACCGACCCGACCATCGTGCAACAGGCGGAGGCGACGGCGAACGCCCGGACGCACGACTTCGTGGCCATGTGCTACCTGCTGCCGATGTTCGGCGGGATGCTCGCCGACTGGTTTTGGGGGAAGTACAAGACCATTTTCTGGTTAAGCCTTGTCTACGCCGTTGGCAACTTGATGGTGGCGGCGTCGGTCGATTCGGAGTTCATGTTCACCTCCTCGCTGATGCTCATCGCGGTCGGGGCGGGCGGCATCAAGCCGTGCGTCTCCGCGAACGTGGGCGACCAGTTCGACGAGTCCAACTCGAGCCTACTTTCTAAAGCGTTCGACGCTTTCTACGCCTCCATCAACGTCGGTTCCGTCCTTTCCATCATTCTCATACCGTATTTGAAAAGCCACTACGGGCCTCGGGTGGCCTTCGGCGTCCCGGCGATTGCGATGCTGCTGGCCTGTTTCGCCTTCTGGCTCGGGCGCAACAAGTACCGCCGCATCCCGCCAAAGGGCGGCGACTCCAACCGGCTCCTCGTGTTCGTCTCCTCGCTCGTCGCGCTGTTGGCGAGCTACATCTATTTCGACAAAATCAAGCACGCGGGCATGGGGCCAGTCCTCGGCGCGTGGGCTTTGATGATTCTCGCGCTGGCCTTTATTTTCAAAAAGCAGTGGTTCGCCAAGCCCGGCAACTTCGTTGGCATCAACCTCTACGCCCTCACCAACGGGGGCTTCGCCGCCGCCGCCCGCGAGTATGGCGAGGAGACGATCGACGGCATCAAGGCTGTCTGGCGGGTGTTGTCGGTCTTCGCGTTCATCCCGGTCTTCTGGGCCTTGTGGGACCAGAGCCAGTCGGAATGGGTCGTCCAGGCCACCAAAATGGACCTCAACTGGCTCGGTATCCAATGGGAAGCGGAACAGATCAGCTTTATCAATGCGGCGTTCATCCTCATCTTCATTCCGCTGTTTTCGTTCGTCCTCTATCCTTTTTTCAACAAGATCGGGCTGCGGGTAACGCCGCTGCGGCGCATCGGGGCGGGGCTGGTGCTGACGGCTCTGTCGTTCGTCATCGTCGCCACCATCCAGGGCTGGATCGACGCTGGCGAGAAGCCCAACATCTCATGGCAGATCCTTGCCTTCGCGGTGCTGACGGCGGGCGAGGTGCTCATCTCCATCACCGGTCTCGAGTACGCCTACACGCAGTCGCCGCCGACGATGAAGTCGACCATCATGGCCTGCTGGCTCATCACCGTGACGCTGGGCAACGTGCTGGTGTCGGTCATCCAGACGAACCGCTCCAATGGCGGCTTCTTCTCGCAGTATCACGGCGCGGGCTTCTTCTGGCTGTTCACCGGAATATGCTTTGCCACGGCCGCACTCTACATGATCATCTCGCCGAGGATAAAGGAGAAATCCTACATCGTCAGCGAGGGGTGACGCGGCCCCAACTTTCTTGGTGAAAAAAAGCCCGGTGGGATTCCTGCCGGGCTTTTTTCGTGTGGCAAAACCTGCACAAAACGGTGCAAAAACGGGCGGCTCAATAACTTCGACCGTTCAAACCTTTTTCGATGATGAAGAATCTCGCCACGCTTGCCCTCCTCTTTTTGGGGAACGCCCTCATAAGCCAGACAAATTTCACCATCGTCGGCGCGACGGCCGAAAAGGTCGTCCTCGGGAATTTCAACCCCGCCGACTTCGCCGCGACCTCGCCCATCGACCAGCCGACCGACATCATGGCGGCCATCCAAGCGGGGGTGAGTGCCGATTCTTTGAAGCAGAACATCCTCCACCTCGCCACCTTCCACAACCGAAACACGAGTTCGGACACGGTTTCCCAGACGACCGGCATCGGCGCGGCGCGGCGGTGGGTCTTCCAAAAATTCTCGGAGTACGCGGCGGCGAGCGGCGGGCGGCTGCAGCCTGGCTATTTTCAATTTGACCAAACCATCGGCGGCATGGGGCAGCACCGCAACATCATCGCCGTCCTGCCCGGTTCGGAGGCGGGCGCCAATCACGGCATCGTCCTCGTCGAGGGCCATATCGACAGCCGCTGCGAGACGGTCGACGACATCAACTGCCTCGCCGAGGGCATCGAGGACAACGCCAGCGGCACCGCCCTCGTGATGGAGCTGGCGCGGGTCATGGGGCGATTTTCTTTTAGAAACACCATCGTTTTTGCTGTGGTGATTGGCGAGGAGCAAGGTCTGTACGGCGGCGGGGCGATGGCGCAGTATTTTCTTGACAAACAGCTCCCGATGCGTGCCGTCTGGAACAACGACGTCGTCGGCGGAATCCTCTGCGGAAAGACCGCCTCGCAGCCCGGCTGCATGACGGAGAACGCGGTGGACAGCCTCAACGTCCGCCTCTTTTCGCAAGGGACAATCCTCACGACATCGGCCAACAAACAGTTGGCCCGTTTCACGAAAATGGAGTTCGAGGAAATGCTCCTCCCGACGATGCCGGTGAAGATGTCGGTCAAAATCATGTCGCCCGAGGACCGGACGGGGCGCGGCGGCGACCATATCCCCTTCCGCCAGAAGGGCTTCGCCGCCATCCGCTTCACCGCCGCCAACGAGCACGGCGACGCCTCCAACGGCGCGGGCTACATCGACCGGCAGCACACGAGCAAGGACGTTCTCGGTGTCGATACAAACATGGATGGAGAGGTGGACTCCTTTTTCGTCGACTTCAACTACCTCGCGCGAAACGTGGCCATCAACGCGACCGCGATCTCTATGGCTGCTATCGGGGTCAAAACGCCCACAGATTTCACGGCGCAGAAGAACGGCGACCAACTTTATGTGAGCCTGACCGACCCTGTCGGTTATGGAAAATACCGCGTGATGCTGCGCACGACGACCCACCTGTTCGACACGGTTTGGACGATGGACGCGACCGGTGGGCAGTTCACGATGCCCGCGTGGGTGACGGGGAACTACCGCTTCGTCAGCGTCGCCTCGGTCGACGCGAACGGGGTGGAGAGCATTTTCACTTTGGAAAAAAACGCCACGCCCATCAGCGCGACCGATGAACCGTCGGTTGTCGATGACAGCCCGGTCGAGCTATACCAAAACCGGCCGAACCCGTTCGACATGGCGACCTACATCAACTTCATGGTGAAAAAACCGGTGGGCGGCCGTGCCTTTGTGCAAATCTCCGACCCGCAGACCGGGCGGATTTTGGAGAACATCCCCGTCGAGCTGACGGAGGGCCTGCACGAAGTCCTTTACGAGCACGGCCACGGAATGCGCGGCGCGCTCAATTACGCGCTAGTCGCCGATGGGCGAGTGCTGGCGGCGCGGGTGATGGTGTTCGCCAATTGAGAGGCCTTCAGATTTTGAAAAAGGCGAGCGTCTTCACCGGCTTCCCGCTGCGGTCGATGGCCGAGAGGAAGTATTCTCCACTGCTCAACTCGTTGATTAAGAACGACTTGCGCGTCTTTCCAGCCGGGTAGGCTGCGCCGCTTTCCAGCTCCGTGACGAGCCGCCCGTCGGCCGAGAAGATTTGCAGGTCAAGCTCGACCTCGGCCTCGGGCGCGATTTCAACCGAGATTTCATGCCCCGCCGGGTTGGGGAAAACGGAGAAGGCGACCGAGGTTTTGGTCGCGGCCCCGGTGCCGACCGATTTCGCGTCGGGCTGCTCGAAGCCCTGCGTAAGTTCAAAATTCCCGTTGGTGACGGTGATGGTCGCGGCCTCGCCGACGTTGGCCAGGGCCTCGACGGAGCCGGTCGAGCCGACCATCCCGGCGGAGCCGATGACCTGCCGGTCGATGGTCTGCGCGGCGAGGGATTGGGCGAAAAACGCGGCGAGCGCGAGGGTGGAAAACTTGTTCATAGGAAGGAAATTTCGGCCAAAAGTAGCCGAACGGGTCAGTTTTGATTCAAAACCAGCGGGTCGCGCCCCGAAAGCCGCCCGTTCCCCGAGAACCCGCTCTGCCCCTCGACCGCCTCCACCGACTGCCGCTCAAAAAGCTCGGCATAGTAGCCGCCGCGCTCGACGAGTTCGTCGTGGGTGCCCGCCTCTGTGATTTCGCCGTTTTCGAGGACGATGATTTTGTCGAAGTTGAGTAAACCATAAATCCGGTGCGTGATGATGATGGCCGTGCGGTCGGCGAGGGCCTCGTTGAGGTAGCCGAGGATGGTCTGCTCGGTCGTCGTGTCGACGGCGGAGAGGCAGTCGTCGAGGAGCAGCACATCGGGCTGTTTGGCGAAGGCGCGGGCGATGCTTACCCGTTGTTTCTGCCCGCCGGAAAGGGTCACGCCGCGCTCGCCGACGACGGTCGAGTAGCCGTCGGGCAGCGTCAGGATTTCTTCGTGGACGGCTGCGTATTTGGCGTATTTCTCGATTTCATCTTGAGAAAGCCCGGGCTTCCCGAAAGAGATGTTCGCCGAAATTGAATCCGAAAAAAGAAAAACATCCTGCGGCACGTAGCCGAGGCGTGCGCGGAGGTTTGCCAAATCGTGCTGGCGGATGTCCTTTCCGTCAATCAAAATTCTTCCTTTTGAAACATCATAAAGACGAACCAAGAGGTCGGCGATGGTTGTCTTCCCGCTTCCCGTCCGGCCGATGACGGCCAGTTTCTCGCCTGGTTTGATTTCAAAATTGACATTTTTGAGGGCCTCGATTCCCGTGTCGGGATAGGTGAAGGCAACGTTCTCAAATTGAATATGGCCCCGAATCGGTTTCGGGTCTTCGGCCGGATTCGTGATTTCCGGTTCGATTTTGAGGATGTGGTTGATGCGCTTCTGGCTTGCCGCCGCCTGCTGCGTGAGCGAGGCAATCCAGCCGATGCTCGTGATGGGCCACGTCAGGGCGTTGATGTAAATGACGAACTCGGCGATGTTGCCCGGCGAGATCTCCCCGGCCACGACTTTCAGCCCGCCGACGTAGACCGTGATGATGGTCGAGGTGCCGATGAGGAGCATCATCAGGGGGAAAAAGAAGGCATCGACGCGGATGAGCTCGAGGTTCTTTTGGCGGAAGACCTCGGCCTGTTCGCCGAAATAGCGGCCCATCGCCTTTTCCTGCACATAGCTTTTGACGACGCGGATGCCGCTGAAGACCTCTTGCGCCGTCGAGTTCAATACTCCGAGCTGGGCCTGGATCTTCTCCGACCTTTTGTTGATGAGGCGGCTGACCCAGAAAATCGAGACGCTCAAAAACGGCAGCGGCAACAGCGACCAAAGGGTGAGGCCGACGTTGACCCGGAGCATCGACCAGATGGTCATCGTGAAGAGCAGCACCGTGTCAACGCCGTAGAGAATCGTCGGGCCGAGGAACATCCTGACCTTCGAGACATCCTCCGAGATTCGGCTCATCAGGTCGCCGGTGTTGTTCTTTTTGAAGAAAGAGAGGTGGAGTTTTTCGTAGTGGCCGAAGATCTCCTTCCTCATGTCGTACTCGATGAGCCGCGAGACGACGATGATGGTCTGCCGCATGAAGAACATGAAAAGCCCCTGCAGCAGAGCCAGCCCGATGATGAGCAGGCCGAACTTGAGCACCATCCATTGCAGCCCGTCGCCCGCCGCGCCGACCGCTTGCCCGCCCTTTTGCCAGATGCCGAGCTGTGAGGCAATAGCGTCGAGGGCCTGCCGGATGACCTTCGGCTGCCAGTTTCTAAAAAGGTTGGCCAGCCCGACGAAGACCACGCCTGCCACGAGGCGGCCCCGGTACTTCCAGAAGAATTTTTTGAGGTAGGCGAGGAGTTCTTTCATAACGGGCCATTGAACAGAGAAAGCTCAAAAGGGATGCACGACGGCCACATCTTCATGCGGTTTTGTGCCAAATTCGCCCCGCAAACCTGCCCCGACCGCCAGCCCGCCACATTCACCGAGCAACAAAACCACCCTCGACATGGACTGGCAAGCCGTCTTCCGCAACAACCACGAATTCCAAACCTGGAACCGCGAGCATTTCACCTGGCTCGCCCTCGCCGCCTGCTGGTGGGTGGCGTGGCTCCGGACGGGCCTCCGGCAAAAATCGGAGGAGGAGCGGACGCGCATCGGCTTCATCGTCAGCCTCCTGCCGGTCGGTGCTTGGCTCCTCTCGGTCATCCTCGCCACATGGCTCGGCGAGCTGACGCGCAACAACCTGCTGCCGCTGCACCTCTGCTACGCGCTCAACTTCGTAATGCCCGTCATGCTCTGGCGGCGGTCGAAGCCGCTGTTCGACGTGGTCTATTTCTGGGTGATGGCCGCCTGCTTGCAGGCCCTGTTCACGCCCGACCTCGACTCGGCCTTCCCCGGCTGGTTCACGGTGAAGTATTGGCCCGTCCACATCAGCCTCGTCGGCTCGGTGCTCTACGCGGCGGTCGTCTACGGCTTCCGGCCGAGCTACCGGGGCATCTGGCTGGCACTTTTGATGGGGAACCTGTTCGTCCTTCTCCTCCATCCGCTCAACCAGTGGCTTGGGACCAATTTCATGTACACCGAGACGCCGCCCCCCGGCACCATTCTCGAACACCTCGGCGAGCACTACATCCTCGCGGCGGAGCCGGTGGCGGTGGTGCTTTTCCATGTGGTCTATTTGCCCGTTTGGGTTTTGGGGAGGAGGAAGGGGAGCCAGTTGGCGCACGGATTATAGGGATTGGACACGAATTTCCAGCGATAAATCAGGCTCGACCCGCACCGCCCGTCTCCCCCAAAAAAATACCTTCACCCCACAAAACACATGAGATGGCTTGAAAATCAAACCCGCCCAGGCCACGATTATGGACAATCGCTCCCTCGCCGCGCTCAAACAGGTCCTGCGCGGCCTCATCACCGAGAACGAGTTCGAAGACGTTTTCAAGACCCTCGAACTGCGCCTGCCCAAAAGCTCGCCAAAAGCCGTTGAGGCCGACAACCTCCTCGGCCGCCTCAACGCCAGCCGCCGCGCCAATCTCCTCGGCACCATCAGCCGCGACCAGCACAACTTGGAAGAGAACCAGGTCCGCGCCGCCCTGCTCGAATTCGTCGGCCGGTTGGAGGTCGCCGACTTCGCCGACTCGCCCACCACTGCTCCTTCGGGCAAGAAAAAAGGCTCCGTCCTCTACCGAATCCCGCACCGGATGCAGGTCAGGAAGCGGATGCGCTGCGTCGTCCGGCTGGCGTTCGACGAGGCCGCCCTGCTCGACGACTTTGATCTGAAAGAGGAGGATGTCCGCAAATCAATCACCGTCGCCGAGGAGATGGAGGTGCACCTGCTCGACCCCGAGAACGGCCGCGCCTTCGACATCCAGACCCACAACTCGGCCCGCCAGCGGCTCATCGAGGACGAGTCGACCGAGTGGGTCTTCTGGGTCACGCCCCTTTGCGAGGGCAGTTTCCCGCTCGAATTGAAGGTCGTCGCGCTGAAAATGGTCGATGGCGAAAAGGTGGGCCGCGAAATCGTCCTCGAAGAAATCGTCGATGTTTCGACCTCCGAGCCGGAGCCGGCCGAGGCCATCGGCGCTGGGTACCGAAGCGCGGGCTACTCCTTCTCCTTCCAAAGCTCGGCCCCGGCGGGGGTCAGCTACGAGGTGTCGCCGTCGCCGCCCGCCCCGGCCTCGCGCATCCCCGGCGGGGTGAGGGCGATGGCTTTTTTCCTGGTTTTTTTGGTGGCCGCGCCGTCGTTCATGTTCGCCATGCAGCCCGAGCCGGTGCGCCAATATTGGCTCGCCAACGCGCAGGCCACGCTCACCGACAACCCCGCGCCGCTCGAAAAATTCATCGCCGAGTTTGAAAAAACGGGCGACGCGCTTGCCAAGAAGTATGTCGACCGCGCCTCCTTCCGAAAGGCCGAGGTGACGGCCGCGCCCGCCGACTACCGCTCCTACATTGAAAAATTCGGCCCCGAAGGAGGTGCCTATATGGAGGCCGTCAAAAAATTGAAGACCCTCGAAATCAAGGCCGTCGAGAGCCTCGTCAAAGAGCCGACGGCGGAGAAGGCGCGGCGGTTCTGTCAGGATTTTCCCAAAAGCGAGTTCCGCGAGAAGCTGGTCGAGTC
>JBGAWE010000382.1:0-2858 GCA_044227705.1 Saprospiraceae bacterium | reverse complement strand
TCATGGCCACCGAGGTGTGATCACGCGGCGGTGTAGGGAAACCGCCGACGTCGACTCCGGTGGTCAGATTCAGGCCATTGGGCCGAGCATCTCCTCGATCCGGCTCGGGTCGAGGAGATGGTCGTTGAGCGTGACGACGATGCCGGCGAGGCCGGCGTGCTGGCCCTGTGAGGCACCGACGATCGACAGGCGACGTGTGGCAAGCGGTAACGAGCGCGCGTAGACGGTCTCGCGCACCCCCGCGAACAGGTGTTCTCCCGCGGACGTCAGGGCACCCCCGAGCACGACGACCGCAGGATTGAGAAGGCTCACCGCGTCGGACAGGCCCGCGCCGATGATTCGCCCGGCCCGGCGGGTGGCGGCCACCGCCTCGGGGTCAGCGGCGCGGACGAGGGCGACGATGTCGCTGACCGACGAGACGTCCCGGCCGAGTTCACGCAGGTCACGCACCAGCGCCCAGCCGCCCGCATACGCCTCGACGCAACCGTGGTTGCCGCACCGACACACCGGCTGCGGCCCGACCGCCTCCGGGCCGCTGAGCTGCACGTGGCCAAGGTCGCCGGCAGCTCCATCGAAGCCGCGGAAAAGCCTGCCGCCGGCGATGATCCCCGCCCCGATGCCCGTCGAGATCTTCAACATGATGAGGGAGTCCACGTCCGCGTGGGCCATCCTGTGCTCGCCGACCGCCATGGCGTTGGCATCGTTCTCGACGATGACGGGGCAGGGTCGGCGGGGTGCGAACCAGCTGCGGATGTCGAACTGGTCCCATCCGCTCATGATCGGCGGCGTGACGACCTGGCCCCTCTCGAAGTCGACCGGGCCGGGCACTCCGAGCCCGACGCCGAGCAGGCGCGCGGGCGAGAGGTGAGCACGTTGGAGCAGGCCGTCGAAGAGCCGGTCGATGGTGGTGAGGCACGATTCCGGGCCAGAGGTGATGTCCAACGGCCGTTCGACCTCCGCCAGGACGGTGCCGTCGAGGTCGGTGACGGCCGCTCGAACCCCGGTGGCCCCGACGTCGGCCACGAGCAGCGCGCCTGCTTCCGGGCGGAAAACGAATCGGCTCGCCGGCCGACCTCCCGTCGAGCTCGCGCCCGAGGCTTCGACCAATCCCAACTCGACGAGGGCGTGGAGCCTTTGCGTCACTGTCGATCGGGCCAGTCCGGTGCGATGCATGACCTCGGCACGTGTCAGGCCGCCGCTGGAGCGCACCAGCCGCAGCACCTCGCCCGCGCTGCCGCCGTGCGCCGGGGTGGGGGATATCGACATGGCTGCCTCGGTTCAATACGACGACGCGGTCGGGACTTATGTTACGTGCTGCCCACTTTTGCTTGACAACAATCGTAAGTCTGATTGACTTCGTCATAACTGGTCCGGAGTTGATCCGGGCGTACCTCAAAGGAGAGGACATCCACATGCCCAGCAGCTCACGCTCGGTCCGCCTCGCGCTCGTCGCCGTGGTTGGCTTTGCCGGTCTCGGTCTCTCGGCCTGCGCCTCCAGTTCCTCGAACAACGCCGGATCCGGGGCGACGGCCGGTGGCGGGGGCACCTCGGCGGCACCCGCCTCCGACCTCAAGATCGCCGCCGTCATCAAGGGCCTGGACAACCCGTTCTTCCAGACCATGCAGAAGGGCATCGAGGAGCAGGCCGCGGCCGCCGGCGCGACCGTCACCGTGCAGGCAGCGACAGCCATCACCGACACGAGCGGTCAGGCCGACAAGCTCACCGGGCTGGCCAGCCAGGACTTCGGCTGCTTCATCGTCAACCCCATCTCCGGCACAAACCTCATCCAGGGCATCGCCCAGCTCTCGGCGGCGGAGAAGAAGATCGTCAACATCGACAGCCCGATCGACGCGAAGGCGGCCGAGGCGGCAGGCGCCAAGCCGGCGACCTACATCGGCACCGACAACGTCGAGGCCGGGAAGATGGCCGGAGCCGAGATGGGCAAGCAGCTGCCGCAGGGTGGCGACGTCGCGCTCATCGGCGGCATCGCCGGTGACGTCACGAGCGGCGCCCGGCTCGACGGCTTCCAGAAGGGCATCCCCACGACCGTCAAGGTCGTGCAGACGGAGGCGGCCGACTGGGACCGTCAGACGGCGCTGACCAAGGCCACGGACATCCTGCGCGCCCGGCCGGCCCTCAAGGGCTTCTTCGCGGCGAACGACGACATGGGCCTGGGCATCGCCCGCGCGATCGCCAACGAGGGCAAGACCGGTCAGGTCAAGGTCATCAGCGTCGACGGCAACAAGGACGCGTTCGACGCCGTGAAGGCCGGCGACATCTCCGCAGTCGTCGCCCAGTACCCGTACGTCATCGGCAAGATGGGCTTCGAGGCCTGCCAGGCGGCGCTGGGTGGCACGACGCTGCCGACCAACGTCAAGGCGCCGGTGCAGGTCGTCACCAAGGACAACGTCGACGCAGCGCTGAGCGCCGCACCGAAGCCGGGCGACGCCTACGACGACCCGTTCGCCGCACTGGTCGGCCGGTGACCGCACATACCGCCTCGCGTGGGCTCGGCAATGGCCTGTCCCAGCGGGTCAAGGACCCCGGCTTCTGGGCCGAATGGGCCGCCCTTGTCGGGCTCGTCGTACTGGTCATCGTCTTCCAGACGTTGAACCCGACGTTCCTGTCCGCGGGCAACGTGCGCTCGATGCTGTCGGCCGCCGCGATCCTCATCGTGCTCGCGGTGGGCCAGACGTTCGTCATCGCGACCGCCGGCATCGACCTGTCGATCGCCTCAGCGATGACGCTGAGCGCGGTGGCCTTCGGGCAGGTCTTCTCGCGCGGCGCCGGGCTGGTGCCGGCCACGATCGTCGCCGTGGCCTCCGGCACGCTCGTCGGGCTCGTCAACGGCCTGTTGA
>JBGAWE010000381.1:0-2859 GCA_044227705.1 Saprospiraceae bacterium | reverse complement strand
TGTCAGCGAGGGCATCCACTACGCCTCCATCACGAGCGTGGAGGTCAACCCGTTCAACAAAGCCCTTTATGCGTTCGGCTACGGGGTGTTCAGGACGGACGATTTTGGGCAAAACTGGCAGCGCGTCCACGATGCTTTCCCCACCGCCTCGGGAAAGCAGCCTTTGGAGTTCAGCGCCAACGGCAGCGTGTACGCGCTGACCCCCGAGACCCTCCTCCGAAACCCGGGCACCGGCACTGCCTGGGACGTGCTCTACCCGGACATCAACACCCAATACCCGCTGCAAAGCCTTGCGGTCGCCCCGAGCGGCAAGCTGTTCGTACAGACGAAGGACGACGGTCTTTTCACCTCGACGACCAATGGCGACACATGGGAAAACCTGCCATCTCCGCCGAACGCGCCGTTTTGGCTCCATGCGGTGAACGACACGCTGCTGTTCGCCCAGTACGGCTACAACAACTCCGCCCGGCGCTCGCTCGACGGCGGTCAGAGCTGGCAGCCGTTGAGCGCCCCGAACGCCGGGCCGCCGCTCGGTTCCGACAACTTTTTCTGGGCAGAATGGGGCGAGCTTTTCGCCTGTGTCAATAGTGGGCTGTACCGCTCATCCGACCTCGGCTCGACATGGACGAAAGTCAATCTGCCGCCCCCCTACAACATTCCCTATATCGAGCGGCTGGTCACGACCGAGGACGGGCAGATGTACGCGCTCAACAAATACAAATGGCTCATCTACTCCGACGATTTTGGCCAAACCTGGGTCATCTACTCCGACGATTTTGGCCAAACCTGGGTCGCCTTGTCCCAGGACGGCAAAATCGGCGACCCCGCGCTGGAATGCAGTTTGTTTGACATTGCGCTGCTCAAGGGACGGAAGCTCTTTGGGGCGACGCCCCTGCAATCCGTCTGGCGGACGGGCAACGTCTCGCCTTTTTACGCCAAGCTCTCGGGCGACGTGAAAAAGGACCAGAACTCCAACTGTGCCGTCGATAGCGCCGATTTGCCCGTCGAGAACTGGATGATAACCGCAACAGGCCAAGCCTCCACCACCTATGCCTCGACCGACTCGACGGGCCACTACCGCCTTGGCTATATACTGCCCGACACGGCGGCGGTCGAGCTTGAGGTGGAGGCGCACGCGCCGAACTACCTCTGGGGAATCTGCGACCCGGTGCTGACGGCGACCGTCAGCCAGCAAATCGACACGGCCAACCACCTCGACTTCTCGGCCGTCGCCGACGCGGATTGCCCGCTGCTCGATGTCTCCATAAACTTCTGGCCCGCGCGGCCCTGCTCCACATTTGTGATGGTCGCCGCGTGGTGCAACGCCGGGGCCGCTGTGGCCGTCGACGCGAAGATTTCGGTCGTCCTCGACGCCAAAATGACGGTCAATTCGACCTCGCTGCCCATCTTCTCGCAGAGCGGCGACACGCTGGTTTTCGCTGTCGGAGACGTGGGCATCGGGGCCTGCGGCTCGCTGTTCATCAACGGCACGTTGAGCTGCGATGTGGCCGTCGGCCAATCGATTTGCGTCGAGGCTCACGCCAGCCCGGACTCGATTTGCGGCATTTTCCCCGACTGGTCGGGCGCCACATTGCAAGCATCGGCAGAGTGCGTGGGGGACAGCATGGTCGATTTCACCATCAAAAACATCGGCAGCGCCGCCTCGACCATCGACCTCGAGTACATCGTTATAGAGGACCAAATCCTGTTGAAAACAGGAAAGCTCCCCTCGCTCACGCCGGGCCAGACAATGCCGCTCTCGGAGCTGGCCAACGGCTCTATGTTCCGCATCGAGGCGCAGCAGGAGCCGGGCCACCCGCTCTCGACCTACACAGCCGCGTGGTCGGAGGGCTGCGGCAGCCAGCTCAACCCGCCAATCTGGGGCTGGGCATTGCCCTTCCTCGGCGAGGACGGCGACCCGTTCAGCGCGACCTTCTGCCGAGAGGTCAGGACGAGCTACGACCCGAACGCGAAAGAGGCCCTCCCGGCTGGCGTCGGCCCCGAGCATTTCATCAAACCGGGCCAGCCGCTCGAATACACCATCCAATTTCAAAACACCGGCAACGACACGGCTTTCCTCGTCGTCCTGCGCGATACGCTCGACGCGAGCCTCGACCCGACGACCATCCGAATGGGGCCGTCGAGCCATGCGATGGATTGGGAAATCTACGGCCCCGGCATCCTCAAACAGGTCTTCAAGAACATCCTGCTGCCCGACTCGACCGCTAACGAAGCGGCCTCGCACGGCTTTGCCTCGTTCACCATAGAGCAGCGGCCAGGCCTGCCGCTCGGCACCGTCATCCGAAACAAGGCCGGGATTTACTTCGACTCGAACGCACCGGTTTTGACCAACGAAACATGGCACACGCTGGGCGAAAACTTCCTGCCGGTGTCGGTCTTCCCGTCGCCCGAGTCGGCGGCGGTGCTGACGGTCTCACCGAACCCGATGAGCGAATCGGCGGTTTTTGAGTTGAAAAACGGGGAAAAGGAGGGCGTTCTCACTTTGAAAATCATGGACGCGACTGGGCGAGTCGTACGAACGGAGACGGTTCGCGGGCCTCGATTCGAGGTTTTCAGAAAAGGGTTGCCGACGGGGATTTGGGTTTTCAGCCTCGAAAGAGAGGACGGTCTGGAGGTGGCCAGCGGCAAGCTCGTCGCGCATTGAACCCCCTTTTTTTGAATGGACGAACTGGCCGGGCAACGTCGCTTGCCCGGCCAGTCCTCTTTTCAGAATCAATCGAGCAGCCCCTCGGGCAGGTCCATCTCGACGACCCGCCCATTCTCATCCAACTTTTTGATGAACACCGGCACCAGCGGCACCAGCCTTTCAGCACCGCCCCGATTCACGACCGCCATCTC
>JBGAWE010000042.1:0-25342 GCA_044227705.1 Saprospiraceae bacterium | reverse complement strand
CCGAGGCTCGGGCCGGGGTTGTCGTGGAGGAAGAAAGCGGCCGCGTCCGTCGCGTCGAGCACTGCGTCGAGCGGCGCGGTCGCGGCTACGGTCAGGCCCTCGCAGGTTTCGAGCGGTGTTTGGCTCATCAAACCCGAGAAGGTCGTGCAAGTGCAATCAAAACTGCCGGTGATGGGCAGGCTCTGGCAGCCGTTCGCGTCGGTTATGACGAAGCTGAAAACCGCCCCGCTGGCGATTTGGTTGGAGGTGAAAAGGTTGCCGATGACCGTCCCGCCCGCCACCGTCCACGGCCCCGCGCCGCCCGAAATCGGGAAGCTGACGGTGTAGAATAAATTGCCCGGCAGGCAGTTCCGGGCGAGGAGGCCGGCGGCTGGTTTTTCATGAAATACCATCGAAACGGAGTCGTCGGCCGAGCAGGCCCCGTTCGATTCGAGGAGGCGAAAAACGTAGCTACCGTATTGATTCACAGTCACTTGCGTCGCTGCGGCCGTCGGGTCGGAGAACGCGGCGAGGCCGGGGCCGCTGACGAGCGACCAGTTCAAAGCCGAGTTCGGGACGGTCTGAGTACCGGTCAAACTGACTGCCTGCCCGCAGTTTGCCGCATCGGCTCCCGCGCTCGGCGAGGGCATCGCGCCGACCGTCGCGGCTGCGCAATCGGGCTGGCTGGCTCCGCAAAAATTGGTCGCCGCGACGCAGGCCATCCCGCCCGGCGGGGTTGAAAAAAGGACGGTGGCGGAGGTTGTTCCCTGCCCGGAAAGGAGAGTCGAACCTGGCGGCAAAGTCCAGTCGTAGCCCGTCGCCGCCGGGACGGCTGGGATGTTCAGGGTCAAAGTGTCGCCCTCGCAAATTGGTTGGATGGTTGGCAAGACCGGCGCGGCGGGCAGCTTCCCGAGGGTGGTTTGGAGACAGGTTTTTGGGCTGTTGCCACAGTTGTTTTTTGTAAAAAGACAGACAGAATCCAGCCCGACCGGCCCCGTCCAGAGGACTGAAATTTGATTCGTCCCCAGCCCTGCGGTGATGGAGCCTCCAGCCGAAATCGTCCAGTTGAACGTCAAACCCGGCTCGTTTTGGACTGAATAAACCTCCGTCGTGCCGACGCAGACCGAGTCCGCGCCCGCGATGACGGGTGCGGGCGGCGGGGCGGATGCGGTCACGGCCACGTCCGCCGTGTCGCGGCAGGCGGTGCCGAGCAGGGCTTTTGTCAAAACAAGCTGATAGCCGCCCGGCTGGTTGATGGTGCAGGTCGAATCGTCGGCCGGGCCGAGGATGCCGGGGCCTGTCCACGAATAGGAGACGCCCGCGCCACCGGTTGAGCCCGCACCGCTCAAAACGATGGTCGGGCCGGGGCAGCCGATCACGCCCGGCGATGCGATGGATGCCGTGACCGAGTCGATTTCAAACATCAAAACAACCGTGCTGTCGCAGCCGGAAAGGGTGTCGGGGAAGATGCCCACATAAGTTCCAGCTATGCAGACCGTGTCGAAACCGGGCGTTTTCGAGCAAAAACCCATGCAGGCGGCTTCGTGGATGGTGTCCCTTTTCTCCGCCCGCTCGACGAGGTGGAGGGTGGCGAGGAAGGGGCAGCCTTGCAGCGTGAGGGCGGTGAAGGTCGTGTCGAGGGTGCTGCAAAACTGGTGGCCGTGAAAGCCGTAACAGGTGTTGAAACAGATGGTGTCGAAGACCGTCTCGGGTGGCGGGACGCCGTTGATGGTGACGTTTATGCAGTTCTGCGAGAGGTCGCCGCAGAAGGGCGGCTGGCCCCCGGCGAGCGCGGCGGCCAGTTGGGCGACGGTCAGCGAGCCGTTGGGCGGCGGGATTTGCGCGGCGTGCGCCGTCAGGTAGGAAAGGCCGCAGACAGTGTAGAGGCCGTTGGGGAGGGCGGTCAGGTCGGCGGCGGGGTCGTAGGCGAGGATGATGCCGGCCTTCGAGACGACGTAGGTGTAGGAATAGGTCGCGGCAGGCGGCTCCTGCGCGGGCGGTGCCCAAGTGGGCGGCAGCGAGAGGTCGAGGCTGGGCGAGCCTTCGCAAGCGGC
This sequence comes from Saprospiraceae bacterium, assembly GCA_044227705.1. Taxonomy (GTDB): domain Bacteria; phylum Bacteroidota; class Bacteroidia; order Chitinophagales; family Saprospiraceae; genus JANOQP01. The sequence continues at coordinate 23,309 of JBGAWE010000042.1, read as the reverse complement.
GACGTCTGCCTGGAGGAGGTCGCCCGCGTCGGCGGCGCAGGTGAAGCAGGAGATGCCGGTGCCGTCGCAGAAGATGATTTCGTAGCCGGTGATGTTTCCCACGTCGTCGCCGAGGCCGTCGACGATGTGGAGCGTCCATGTCCCGTTGACCGGGCCGATGTCGAAGTCTTCGAGACAGCCCGAGTTGGGCCAGTAGCTGCCGGTGTAGTTTCCAAAAAGGCCCCAGTCTTGGTTGTTTTCAAAGACGTCGGAGAAGCCGCCGTCGGGCGAGGGCGCGACGGAGCAAGGGACGAAGTCGATGTCCCAGTTGTTGAAGTCGGTGAAGCTGTTGAAAAGCCCGATGGAGCCGACGAGCGTGACCGACTGGCCGCCGGGCGAGACGAGCGTGATTTGCAGGTCGCCGATGAACTCGTGGTCGAACTCGAGATGGACGCCGCAAACGCCCTGCGAGGGGGAGGCGAGGTTGTTGTTCGTCGCGCCCATGACGTTGAGGAGGAAGTCGCCGACAAACAGGTCGGGCATGAACTGCGGGCAGTTGGTGCAAACGCAGCCGCCGCTGCCCTGCGCGGCGAGCGGCACGGCCCTCCAAAGGAAAAGGAAGAGGAAAAAGGGGGAAATCGATTTTCTCATTGCGCCGGATTAGTGTCTGTCCATTCCGCGAGGACGGCGGGCGGGCCGGAAAAGCGTGGCAATTTACGGGGGGCGGGGCTTTTTTCGGGAAAAGATGGGCGAGGGGGAGATTCGGCGGGGGAGGGGGACGCTGCTCGCTGCCGCGATTCTCTTCTATTTTGCCGCCAGAAATAAAATCGAGGCCCATGCACTCCTTGAAAAAACACACGCTGCTCGCCTGCCTTTTTTGGACGACAAACCTCCTCGCCCAAACCGCCCCCGGCCCCGCCGTCGAAAAGCACCTGGCCGAGTGGCAGGACTGGAAGTTCGGCCTCCTCATGCACTGGGGCGCCTATTCGGAGTGGGGCATCGTCGAGTCGTGGTCGCTCTGCCCCGAGCCGTGGGGTTGGTGCGAGCGTCGATGGCACCCAGGCCTCGCGAGGCCCGCCGCCGAGGGCGAGATGCCCGACTATTTCGAGTACAAAAAAGCCTACGAGCGGCTGCCCGCGCAGTTCAACCCCGTCCATTTCGATCCGGAAAAATGGGCGGCCGCCGCTCAAAAGGCAGGCATGAAATACGTCGTCTTCACCACCAAGCACCACGACGGGTTCTGCATGTTCGACACAAAGCAGACCGGCTACAAGGTTACTGGCGACGTCTGCGCCTTCGCCAAAAGCCCCCGCGCCGACGTGGCCCGCGAGGTCTTCAACGCCTTCCGTGAAAAGGGCATGGGCATCGGCGCCTATTTCTCGAAGCCCGATTGGCACTCGCCCGATTTCTGGTCGCCGGAATGGCCGCCGTTCACCCGCAACGTCAACTTCGACATCTCGAAACGGCCCGAGAAGTGGAAGCGGTTTCAGGATTTCACGTTCAAACAGGTCGAGGAACTCGTCACCGGCTACGGCCCGCTCGACATCCTCTGGTTCGACGGCGGCTGGGTCAGGCCGGACAGTTGTGTTGACCGAAAAAAAGAATGGGAAAAGGACATTCCCGCCGGGCAGGACATCGACATGCGCCGCATCGCCGCGATGGCCCGGCAGCACACGCCGGGCATCATCCTCGTCGACCGCGACGTGCCGGGGCCGTTCCAGGACTACCTCACGCCCGAGCAGCAGGTGCCCGAAAAGCCGCTGCCCTACCGCTGGGAGACCTGCATGACGATGGGCGGCTCCTGGAGCTACGTCCCCGACGACAGGATGAAATCGACCAACCAGCTCATCCACCTTTTGGTCGACATCGTGGCAAAAGGGGGAAATCTCTTGCTCAACATCGGCCCGTCGCCCGAGGGCGAGTTCCCGCCGCAGGCCCTCGCCCGCCTCGACGACATCGGCGACTGGATGGCCGTCAACTCGGCCGCCATCTACTCGACGCGGCCAGTCGAGCCGTACAAATCCGGAAAGGTCTGTTTCACGAAAAACCGGCTGGACGGCCGCCTCTTTGCCATCTACCTCGCCGACGAAGGGGAAGCGATGCCCGCCGAGATGCGGTTCCCTTTTCCAAAGGACATGGGCAACTCGTTGAAAATCAACCTCTTGGGAGCAAAGGGCGACCTGAAAAGCGAGCGCGACGGCGGCGACCTCGTGGTGAAATTGCCGAAAGCCCAGCCGCCCTGCTGGGACGCTTGGGTGCTCGAAATCTCCCCCAAGCCGTGAACGGCCGCGACGACTCGACCGGCCCGACGGAGACCCTCCCGACCTTCCGCGAAGCCTTCCAAGTCTGGCTGAAGATCGCGCTCAACAGCTTCGGCGGCCCCGCCGGGCAAATCGCGGTGATGCACAAGGTCGTCGTGGAAGAAAAGCAGTGGCTCGGCGAGAACCGCTTCCTCCATGCGCTCAACTACTGCATGCTGCTGCCCGGCCCCGAGGCGCAGCAGCTCGTCACCTATGTCGGCTGGCTGATGCACGGGGTACGCGGCGGCGTGGCGGCGGGCGGGCTTTTCGTGCTGCCGGGCTTTCTCTCGATTCTGGTTTTGAGCGTCGTCTACTCGCTTTGGAAGGACGCCGCGCTCGTGGCCGGCCTTTTTTACGGGATAAAACCGGCGGTGCTGGCCGTTGTGGTCGGCGCCGTCGTCAAAATCGGCGACCGGGTGTTGAAGAACGAAATCATGGTCGGGCTGGCCACCGCGTCGTTCGCCGCCATCTTCCTTTTCAAAGTCCCGTTCCCGCTGATTGTCGTCGCGGCTGGGCTGATCGGTTGGCTGGGCGGCCTGTTTTTCGGGGAAAAATTCAACGTCGTCAAAGGCCAAGCCGACCGGGCGGGCAGCGAGGAGGGCCTCATCGACCGCCTTGCGCGGCCCGAGCGGCCGGGCTTTCTGAAGACCCTTGGCACGGCGGCCGTCTGGCTTGTCTTGTGGCTCGCGCCGGTTGTCGGGCTGGTGGCGTGGCTCGGATCGGGCAATGTTTTCAGCAAAATGAGTGTGTTTTTCAGCCAGTCTGCGCTCGTCACGTTCGGCGGCGCGTACTCGGTGCTGGCCTTCGTCTCTCAAAAAGCGGTGGAGGCCTACGGCTGGCTCTCGCCCGGCGAGATGCTCGACGGCCTCGGCATGGCCGAGACGACGCCGGGGCCGCTCATCCAGGTGGTGCAGTTCGTCGGCTTCATGGGCGCGTCGCGCAGCGCGGGGCCGCTCCATCCCATCTGGGCGGGCGTTCTGGCCTCCGTGCTGGTCACTTGGGTGACGTACCTGCCGTCGTTCCTGTTCATCTTCACCGGCGCGCCGCACATCGAGCGACTTCGCGGAAACAAGAGCCTGACGGCCGCCCTTTCCGCCATCACGGCGGCGGTCGTCGGGGTGATTCTCAACCTCGGCTTCTGGTTCGGCCTGCACACGATTTTCGGCTCGGTCGGCGAGTGGCGGATGGGCGGGATGCGCGTCCCCATGCCCGTCTGGGCGACGGTCGACTGGGCCGCGCTCGGGCTGGCGGCCGCCGCGCTCATTTTTCACTTTCGTTTGAAATGGGAGATGCTGCGGACGATTGGCGTTTGCGCCGCGCTCGGGCTGGGGCTGCGGCTCCTCTTTTTTTGAAAAAATTGAAATTTGCCGACCATGCTCACCGGGAAAAGAAAGCTCACCTACTACCGCCTCGCCTTTCAAAAGCACGATTTCAGGGCCAGCCTGACCGTGTTCCTCGTCGCGCTGCCGCTCTGCCTCGGGGTGGCGCTGGCGTCGGGCGCGCCGGTCTCGGCGGGACTGGTGGCGGGGGTGGTCGGCGGGCTGGTGGTGCCGGTTTTCAGCCGGTCCGAATTGAGCGTGAGCGGCCCGGCGGCGGGGCTGACGGCCATTTGCGCAGCGGCCATCCACGACCTGGGGTCGCTCGAAGTGTTCTTCGCGGCGGTCGCGCTGTCCGGGCTGTTGCAGGCAATGCTCGGCGCGCTGCGACTGGGCGGTTTCACCCATTTCATCCCCTCGGCGGTGATCAAGGGGATGCTGGCGGGCATCGGCGTCATCCTGATTTCAAAGCAAGTCCCGCTCCTCCTCGGCTACAATCGGCCCGACTTCTGGCGGCACGAGTTCTTCAACATCGTCACCCTCAACCACGGCTTCGAGGGCATGGACAACCCCTTTGCCTACCTCAACCTGACGGCCTTCCTGCTCGGCCTCGCGACGTTCGGGACGCTGTTCGCGTGGAAAAAACTCGTCTCGCCGCACCTGCCCTTTCTCCCCGCCTCGTTCGCGGCGGTGGTTGTCGGCAGCCTCGCGGCGTGGGCAACGGAGGCATGGCTGCCGGGGGTTCAACTGGACAAGAGCCAGTTCGTCTACATCCCCTCCGACGCGCTTTTCACCGCGAAACTGCCCGACTGGCCCTCCATTTTCGCCAACCGGCTGGTCTGGCAGACGGCGGTCGTCATCTGCCTCGTCGCCTCGCTCGAAACGCTGTTGAGCGTGGAGGCCGTCGACAAGCTCGACCCGTTCAACCGGATCTCGCCGCCCAACCGCGAGCTGATGGCGCAGGGCGCGGGCAACTTCGTCAGCGGCCTGCTCGGCGGCCTGCCGTTGACGGCGGTCATCGTGCGAAGCTCGGCCAACGTCGAGGCGGGCGGCAAGACGCGGCTCTCGGCCGTCGCGCACGGCCTTTGGCTGCTGGTGGCGGTGCTGTTCGCCGCGCCGCTGCTGGGGCGCGTGCCCTATTGCGTGCTGGCCGTGCTGCTCATCCGCACGGGCTGGAACCTCGCCAAGCCCTCCGGCATCGGCTACAGCGTCTATTTTTTGATAAAGCACACCTACCGCGCGGGCTTCGTGATGGAGGAGAAAACGGAGGGCGGCATCCGCCATTTCGACCTGAAACTGGCGCTCAACGTGAGCTTTCTCAACAAGCGGCGGCTGGCCGAGGCCCTCGACCGCCTGCCGGAGTACAGCGTCGTGCGGATCGACGGGGCCGCCAGCGTCTACATCGACCACGACATCCTCGAGATCGTGCAGCGCTTCAGGGCAAAGGCGCGGGCCAAGCATATCGAGCTGCACGTCGAGGGGGTTCGGCAGGTGGAGACCATCGAGGTGCACTGAGTGCCGGAACCCGAAAGGCCTTTTGCTGTTCAGCAACCCATTTTCCCCGACCACAGTCAGTTTTTCATGAAAAGAACTTCCTTCCTCGCGCTCCTTTCCGCCGCCTTCCTCCTCGCCACCGGGTGCCGGACGGCCAAAGTGGCGATGCCAACGCCCGCCGCGCCCGGCTCGGTCGGCAAGACGGAGAACGCCCTTCTCTGGAAAATCTCCGCGCCCGGCCTCCCCAAGCCGAGCTACCTCTACGGCACCATCCACATCATCGCGTCGAAGGATTATCGGATGCCCGCCGCCGTCCGCTCGGCGCTCGCCTCGACGAAGTGCCTGACGACGGAGATTGATTTGAAAAAGATGTTCAACCTCGGCGCGATGCTCTCGCTCGTCACGAAGGCCAACATGAAAAACGGGGTGACGCTCCGAAAACTCCTCTCGGCGGAGGACTACAAGCTCGTCCAGTCCAAGTTCGAGGAAAAGGGGCTGCCGGGCCAGATGTTCGACAGAATGAAGCCGATGTTCACCAGCATGATGCTCGGCGACGAGACCGGCGGAAAAGGGATGCAGACCGGCGAGACGACCAGCGTCGAGATGGAGCTTTACGGCCTTGCGCAGGACCGCGACATGGCCACCGACGGCCTCGAAACCGTTGACTATCAACTCTCCATGTTCGACTCCATCCCCTACGAGGCGCAGGCCAAGATGCTCGTCGAGGCCGTCAAAAGCGGCGACGCGGGCGGCGACGAGTTCGAGAAAATGGCCAAGCTCTACCTTTCTCAAGACATCAACCGCATGGCCGCCGAGGCCACCGGCGACGACTTCGGAGCCTACACCGACCTCCTTCTGAACAACCGGAACGCCAACTGGATACCCAAAATCGGGCGGCAGGTGGTGTCGCGGCCGACGTTTTTCGCCGTCGGCGCAGGACATCTCGGGGGCGAGAAAGGTGTCGTGAAAAGATTGCGGCTGGCGGGCTGGACGGTCGAACCGGTCAAGTTTTAGAAAAGGTCGGAGAACCGCCGCGCCCGGCCCACGAAGTGCCGCCAGACGATGCTCCCCCGATAGATGCCCGCCCGGTCGGCTGGCCCGACCCGGTTCGCCTCGATGGCTCGGGCCGCTTCTTTCCTCTTTTCGAGCATCGAAAAAAACTGGCCGTAAAAAGAGCCGTGCGCCCGGAGGATGGCGCCGAGCATGGCCGGTTTCCCTTTCAAAACGAACACCGCCGCGGCTACTCCATCGAGCAGAAAACGGGCGGGGACGAGCCAGAGGAGCTTTGCGGCTGGCTCGTTTTTCAACAGGGTGAAAAGGCTGTTCCGAAAGTTCAAAAAGACCTTTCTCGGGTTCTCGTAGTCGAGCGTCCCGCCGCCGAGGTGGTAGACGACGGAGCGCGGCTCGCAGACGACGCGCCAACCGGCCCTTTTTGCCCGCCAGCAGAGGTCGATTTCCTCGTTGTGGGCGAAATAGGCCGCGTCGAAGCCGCCGAGGTCGCGCCAGATTTTGGAGCGGACGAACATCGCCGCGCCCGCCGCCCAAAAACAGTCCTGCGGCGAGTCGTGCTGCCCCGCGTCGGTTTCGACCTCCTCGAAAAGACGGCCCCGGCAAAATGGGTATCCCAAAAAATCGACCCAACCGCCCGCCGCGCCCGCGTGCTCGAAGCGGTCGCGGCGCCCGTCGGCGAGGATTTTCGGCTGTGCAATGCCGATGGTCGGCTCGGCCTCCATCCGCTCGATGATTGGCCGAAGCCAGTCCGGCGTGACCTCGACATCGGAGTTCAGAAGGGCAAAATAGTCGGCATCCAGCCCGGCGAGGAAGTGGTTGTAGCCGCCCGCGAAGCCGAGGTTTTCCGTCGATTTCAGGATTTTGACCGCCGGGAAGTTCTTTTCGAGAAAGGCGACCGAGTCGTCGGGCGAGCCGTTGTCGGCTACAATGATGTCGACATTGGGAAAGTCCGTCGCCACGACCGACGGGAGGTAGGTCTCGAGGTGGCGGCGCGTGTTGTAGTTCAAAATGACGACCGCGACGGACGGGGATTTGGGGCTTGAAATTGGGGAATGGGCCATCAACTTCTTGACAATCAATGCCTTGTCGGTTTCGATTTGGGCTTTAAGCGCGGCCAGTCCGTCGAGCTTTTTGTCCCCTCGAACAAAGTCGACGACCTCGACGGTGAGCTTTTGCCCATAAATGTCCCTGTCAAAATCGAGGAGGTTGACCTCGATGCGCCGCTCGCCGCCGGGCTGCACGACGGTCGGCCGGTCGCCGATGTAGAGCATCGCGGCAAACCAGTTTTCCCCGTCGACGGCGGCGCGGGCGGCGTATATGCCGGGCGGCGGGAGGAGTTTTTCCTTTTCAACTATGGAAAGATTGGCCGTCGGGAAGCCGATGCTTCGCCCGATTTGGTCGCCTCGGACGACCTCGCCGGTCAACGCCGGAACGGACGGCCGAGCAGCCGGTTAGCCGCCGCGACATCGCCCGCCTCAACAGCCCGGCGGATTTTTGGTGCTCGACACGGCTACCTCGTCGACCTCGTGCCTCGGGATTTCGACAGCGACCCGTGCTGCTCGCCGCCTTTCAAAAAACTCGATGCCGCCCTCCGCCCCCGGCCGAAGCGGTGGTGTGGCCGATGACGACGGCGGCCGGTTTGAATCTTTTTCAAAGAAAATCGGCGGCGTACTCCTCGACTGTCTGCCTCGCGAATTGTGTTTGAAAAAGGGACGACGGCCACCGCGTCCACGCCCGCCGTTTCGAGCAGGCCGAGCTTTTCGTCGAGGGTGTTCAAGAGCTTGAAATCCACGTCGCCGGGCGAGAGGACAAGCCTCGGGTGCGGCTCGAAGGTGACGACGACCGCCTCGCCGTCCACCCTCCGCGCCAGCCGAAGGAGCCGGTCGAGGATGCGGCGGTGGCCTTCGTGGACGCCGTCAAAAGAGCCGATGGTGACGACGGCGTTTCGGAAAACAGGGAGGCTGTCGAGGTTTTTGAAGACTTGCATCGGCGGCGAAAGTATTTGGCCAAATACTTTCGCGCCATGACAAACGAACAAGTCCTCGACGCCCTGCGGCAGGTGACCGACCCGAACACGGGCCAAGATGTCGTCCGCGCCGGGTTGGTCGAAAACCTCGAAATCCTCTCTGGCGGAGGGAAGACGGCGGTCAACTTCAGCCTCGCCCTGCCCAACCTCAACATGCCGAACAAGGCCGAGCTGAACTTCGCCTGCATCGCGGCGGTCGAGCGGGCCATCCCCGGTGCCATCGTCAACGTGCACTTCACGGCGCGGACGGCGGAGAGCTTCTCGAACACTTCGCCGCTGCCTCACGTCCGCAACATCATCGCTGTGGCCTCGGGTAAGGGAGGGGTGGGAAAAAGCACCGTCTCCGTCAACCTCGCCCTCGGGCTGAAAAGCCTCGGCGCGCGCGTCGGGCTGATGGACGCGGACGTTTACGGCCCCTCCATCCCGACGATGCTCGGGCTGACGGGGCAGCGGCCGCGCGTCCAGGAGGTTTATGGAAAGCTGAAAATGCAGCCGCTCGAAGCCTTCGGGATGCCGGTCATCTCGATCGGAAACATCATCGAGCCAGAGCAGGCGGTCGTGCTGCGCGGGCCGCGATTGGCGGCCATCATCAAGCAGTTTGTGGGCGAAGTCTCGTGGCCCGAGCTTGACTACCTCATCGTCGATCTTCCGCCCGGAACGGGCGACGTCCAACTGACCCTCGTGCAGACCGTCCCCGTGACCGGCGCGGTGATGGTCACGACGCCGCAGCAGGTGGCCGTCGCCGACGCCATCAAGGCGGTTAACATGTTTTTGCTGCCGCAAGTCTCCGTCCCTATCCTCGGAATCGTGGAAAACATGGCGTGGTTCAGCCCGGCCGAGCTGCCGGGAAGCCGCTACCCGATTTTCGGGGAGGGCGGCGGGCGGCGGTTGGCTTTGATGTCGAACTCCGTCCTATTGGGGCAAATCCCGCTCGTCATGTCCATCCGAGAAGGGGGCGACGATGGGCGACCGGCCATGGTTTCCGGCGACGAAGAGACAAAAACGGCCTTTTTGGAGGTGGCGAAAAACGTGGCGCGGCAGACCGCCGTGCGCAACGAGACCATCGAGCCGACGCGCATCATCCAGATGCAGTGACCCGATTTTTTGGGAAAAGAAAAACCCGAGGCCGCCGCAGCGACCCCGGGTTTTTTCATTTTCCGAAAACCAACTTCTTACCTCGGGCAGAAGAAGAAGTGGTTGCCGCAGGTCTTCATGAAGTGGAAATCGCAGCCGTTGGCCGACTTGATGCGGAAGGCAAGGAGGTCCTTGCCGGTCGCGTCGAGGCGGTCGTAGGCGGTCTTGTGCATCTTCGAGTAGCCCATGTTGCCAGCCGTCCCGGCCGGGATTTCGACCTCGGAGAACATGGCGGCCGTCGCGTCGGAGAAGCCCTTGTAGCCCATGCCCTTGAAGACGCGGTCGAGGAAGGCGGCGTCGGCCTTGTTCGATGCGGCGTTCTTTTGAAGTTTGGCGAGGAACTGCGCCGGGGTCAGCCCGTGCGAATTGCCGAACTCGGGGTTCGTGCCGAGGCGGTTGAGCGACTTCGGCTCGACGCCCGTCGGGATGTTGAACAGGGGGTCGGCGTTGCCCGAGCAGTTGCAGACGGGCGCGGCGGGCTTGGGCGGCTCGACCACGGCAGGTGCGGGCGGCGTGGGCACCTCGACCTTGACCGGCGGGGCCTCGACGGCGGGCTTGTTGCAGCCCTTCGACAGCCACCACAACAGCCCGGCGAGGAGGAGCAGCAGCGGCAGCAGCCACCAGTATCTCATGCAACCATTGCTCTCGGCGGCGACGGGCGGGACGACGACCGGGGCCTCGACCTTTTCGCGCGCCGGCTCGGAATAGGCCGTGACCTTCGGTGGCGTGACGACGACCTTCGGTTCCTCCCTTTTCGTTTCGACGACGACGGGCGGGACGACGACCGGGGCCACCTCCACCTTCTTTTCGACGATGATCGGCTCGGCCTTCACCTCGACCTTCTTCTCGACGACGAAGGACTCGGGCTCCGTTTTCTCCACGACAGCCGCGACGGGGAAGATCCACGACCACCACGCACCCGACTCCTTGTAGTGGCAGGTGCGGCCGATCTCGATGTTGTTGCCCGCACGGAGGCTGAGGTAGTAGCCGCCGTCGTCTTGTTTCTCGGTCCACCGCTCGCGGATTTCGCGGTTCTTGATGACGCTCTCGATGCCGTTGTCGCGCGGCGCGGTCGTCGGGTAGCCCTCCGATTTGAGGAGAACCTTGCCTTCGTCGTTGACCCAAGCGAAGAAATGGCGGCCGTCCTTTTCGAATCGGAACGTGGTGAAACCGGGGTATTTCTCCGAGCGGTCGTGTCCGACATAGGCCTCACAAGGCAGGTAGTCGTCGTGCACGGCCTCGCTCTTCGGGGCGGCTTGAGCGACCTTTTCGACCGGCGGCACCCTGGCCCAGTTGAGGCAGGAATCGAGGTGCGCGCTAGCTTCGGCCTCGCTGCCGAAAGGGCAGGAGCGGGCGATTTCCTGGTTGTTGCCAGCGTGGAGCGAGACGACCCAAGTGCCGTCGGGCCGCGACCAGACCTTGTAGCGCTCGCGGATGTCGCGGTTGCGGATGACGGACTGCACGCCGTTGTCGCGCGCGGCCTCACTCTTGTAGCCCTCCGAGCGCAGTAGGACGTTGCCCGCGTGGTCGAGCATGGCAAAGTACCATTCTTGTTTTTCCTCGGAATAGAAGCCCGAAAAGCCCTTCTCGGCGAGGTCGGGCATCCCGGCGTAGGCGTCGCAGGGGAGGTAGTCGTCGATGTCGCGGGGGGCGGCGGCCTTCTTCTCGGCGGGCGCGGCGGCGGCAGGCTCGACCCAGGCGGTGTTGGCCATGAGGTAGTGGCCCTTTGCCTCATCTTCGGTGTCGTAGCCGCAGGAGACGCCGATCTCTTGCTTGTTGCCGGCGAGAAGGTAGGCCCGCCAGTGCTGCCCGTCGGCGTCCTGCCGGACGACCCAGCGCTCGGCGATGTCGCGGTTGCGGTTGACGGACTCGATGCCGTTGTTGCGCCCAGCCTCGGAGGTGTAGCCCTCGGATTTGAGCAAAACCCGCCCGCTGGGCGCGACCATGGCGAAGTACCAGTGGTTGTTGTCCGCACGGAAGAAGTGGGTGAAACCCGGATAGTTCGGGTGCGCCTCGTGGCCCTGGTACTCTACGCAACGGAGGTAGTTGTCGATGGTTGCCATACGAAATTGGTTGTTGTTTTGAAATAAAAGATAGTGCAGGATGTCTCCTTTTGGCGATGGCCGGAGGACGGCCCTGTGGACGGCCGACCGCCCCAAAAGTCTCGCCCCGTGCATCGCTAAACCAGCGGCTCCCCGACTACTTTCGCGGCGAAGCTAACCCAATCGTTGATTGCCGACCGACTTTCAGAGGCACATATAAATTTAGCCAAAACAAGCAGATGATAGGTTTTGACGACTTCCTGAAGGTGGAAATCCGAGTCGGCACGGTGCTCGAAGCCCGAGAGTTCCCGGCCGCCCGAAAGCCAGCCTTCCAGCTCCGCATCGACTTCGGCCCTGAGCTGGGCGAGCGATGGTCGAGCGCACAAATCACCACTTTTTACACAACGGAGAGCCTCGTCGGCCGACAGGTGGTGGCGGTGGTCAACTTCCCAAAGAAGCAGATTGCGACGTTTTTCTCGGAGTGCCTCGTCCTCGGGCCGGTGTTGGAGGACGGGTCGGTCGTCCTGCTCACTACGGAGCGCCACGTGCCGAACGGGACGCGGGTGGGCTAAAAAGAATGGCGAACAGCGGCCACACCCACCGTTCGCCATCCTCGAAGCGCGATTCCGGTTGTTCAATCGATGAACATCTCCTTTTTCGCCAGCGCTCCGAGCTGTTCCCACGTCAGCGTGATGTCGAAGTCGCCGATGGCGTAGGCCGTCAACTCATAGGGGTTGTAATAGAATCGGACGCCCTCTTTGACGACGGCGATGTTCTGCGGCAGGCCGAACTTTACATCGGGGAAAAGCAGGTCGGGCAGCTTCGGCACGGAGCCGTCGTCTCCCTTTTTAAGCTCGCAGAACGGCTTGACGAGCAGCTTTTCGACAGCCATTAGGTCGGTGAAAAGGTCTTTCGCGCCCAGTTGGCGGCCCGTCTTGCGGTCGAAGGTGCGGAGCCGCGTCCAGTGGTTTGGGTGCGCGCCGCCGGAGTTGACGTAGTTGTCCACCTCGACCGAGGCCACCTTCGAGGAGCTGAAAAAGGGCTTGCCCTTCACCTCCGCGTCGTAGCCGCCCGGGTATTCGGCGTTCTCTTTCACAAAATCGTCATAGCTGGCCACGAACGCCTTGACCGCCGCCTCGACCTCGGTCGGCTGGGGGCCGTCGCCGACGCCGAGGGTGGTCAGCGCGTCGGACTTGAGCGAGTCGTTGATGGCTGCGGCTACTGCCGGGGCGGCCGCGCAGACGGCGACGGGCAGGTCGACCTCGACCCGGCAGCAGCGGTTGGTGTCGCTGGGCGAGGTGCAGATTTTCTCTTGCAGCTTCATCGCCCGCCACTCGAGGGCGGGGGGCGCGGGTTCGTTCTTGCAGGAAAACAGGGCCAGCGCGGCGAGGCCGGCGAGCAGACTGGTGAGCTTCATAAATGGCTGAAATTCAATTGTTTGGTGGAAAATCCCGGCCAAATGTAGCACAGCTTTCATGCTGTGAAAGCCGCACGAGGGTTGTTGGCGAGGATGCCAGCGGCGGCCACCAAGCCGCGCCTCACGGCTTAACCGGCACCACCCGCCCAGCCGTCGCGGGCAAAACGGAGAGGATTTCCCGCGCAGCCTCTGATGCTGAGACCTTTTCGGTCAACACTTTCTCCCCGGCCCGCGCCGGGTTTTCCGCCGAGATTTTCAGCCAAAATCCGGCGGCGGCCAGCAGCACGGAGACCGCCGCGACGGCCACAAAAACGGGAGGCGATTTCTGTTTCACGACTTTCAGTTGAATAGGTTGAACTGGTTGGGCGAGATGCCGAGCATTCGACCCGCTTTTGATGGGATGGGTTGCAGGACGGGCGGTTTTCTTTCAAAAAACCTGCTCGATCGCTCAATTCTTGACCTTCGTCCAGTTGTCGCCGACGAGCGAGAGGCGGCTTTTTCCCGAACAGTCGAGCCGGATGGCGTTGGAGACCGGTGCCTTAACCTCGGCCGAAGACGAGTCGCGCAGCACCAGCCGCAACTCGCCGACCGCGCATTTTTCATCGACCTCGACCTTGGCGTTTTGGCCGGTCGAGATTTTCAAGCTGCCGAGGCGGGCGTTTTTCAGTTTCAGGTCACAGCCGTGCTTGGCGAAATCAGGCCGCAAGTGGCTCGGCGACTGTTCGATGGAGAGGCTGTCCGCGGCGATGCCGTCGAGGACGACGCCGATGTCGGCCCGGACAAGCGACAGGCCCGAAGGGCAGAGCGCGTAGATGTTGGCGTAGTCGTTCACCGAGCGGTCGGCGGGGTCGGAGAGCTTGCCGCGCTTGTCGGTCGTCTGGCGGATGAACAGGGTGTCGCCGCGCATGACGACCTCGGCCGATGCCCAAAAATTGGCGTCGCTCGACACGGCGAACCGCTCGCCCTTCGAGATGCGCAGCTCGGAATTCGGCGCGAGGCGCGTGTCGACGACGACGGCGCGGAACCGGCCGACGGGTTTTTCGACCATTCCCGGCTCGAAGTCGAGCTTTTCGCGCTTGTTGAAAGAGGCGCGGAGGGCCACCTTTTCGGCGACGAGCACTGCGAGGCAGAGGGCACAGGTGGCGAAGAACAGCTTGTTGCTCAAAGTCATTTTTCAAAAGATTGGTGGCTCGGAGCGTTGCCCCGAGACGGTTCAGACGGTTTGTTTCGGCTCAAAATACGGCCGCAGGTCGTCGAGCTTCAGCCCGAGAAGCTCCATTTGGAGGAGCAGTTCGGGCAGTTTCTTTTCAAAAAACTCCTTGCGCATCATCTCTCGGACGCGCTCGGCGGAGTCCTCGGCGGCGAAATAGCCCATGCCCCGCTGGTTGCGGATGACCCCGTGAGCGGTCAAATGCTCGAACGTGCGGACGACGGTGTTGGGGTTGACGGCCAGCTCGACGGCCAGCTCGCGGACGCTCGGCACGCGCTCGCCCGGGCGGATGAGGCCGCGCAGGATGCGCTCCCCGAGGAAGTCGCCTATCTGCAGGTAGATGGCCTGGTTGTCCTTGAATTCCATGACGTTGTGGTTTTGCGGTTTCAGGCTTGTTTCTCGGTCAGTTTCAGATAGCTCAAGGCCCAGAGCACGGGCGGGACGAGCCACGCCAGCCATTGCTTGGCCCCCGATTGCGGGCTGACGGGCAGGCGGAAACTGCCTTCGTCGGCGACGTCGACGACCCAGAGGCCCATCTGCTCGCGCACATGCACGCCCGTCGGCCAGGAGGAGCTGAAGAACCACTCGACGAGGCCGAAGACCGTCGCGCCGGCCATCAGGACGAGCGTCGTGCGCCACCAGTGCTCCTTTTTGAAGTGAATGCTGCCGAGGAAATAGATGGCGTGCGTGGCCGCGAAACCGCCGAGCATCTGGCCGAATAGGCCGCCCTGGAAGATGCCGTTGGCCGCCGAGAACGGCAGTTGGATGGGCCGCGCGGCATTGAAGAAGGCGATGTTGGCCAGCTCGGCGACGTAGAACGCGGCCGTCACACTGGCCAGAAAATAGACGGTGCTCAAGGCGAAGGCGGCAAGCCATTTTTCGAGGGCCGTCGCGGGGAGCATGAGGCTGGTGGAGGCCGAGGTGCGCTCGCCGAACTCCGAGAAGACCATGCTGGCGAAGACGCTGCCGCTGATGAGGACGTAGGTGGCGAACATGCCGCGCTGCATCTCGGCGAAGACGGCCTCGATGTTGTCTTGCGTAAAACCGCCCTCCATGGAGCCGATGGCGAGGCTGATACCGAGCAGGACGACGGCGATGCCGAGCATGACGAGGGAGTTGACCGTCAGGTCGCGGCGGCGGAGCGCGAAAAAGCGGCGCAGCAAGAGCATGAATCTGTTGAAGCTGAACATGGCTTGTCGTCAGTTTTTGAAGATTTGTTTGATGCGCTCGGGCTGGCCGATGGCGGCCTGAAAGAGCATTTCGAGGTCGACGCGACTCTCTTTTTTGGAGGCGTTCTGGCGAACAGTCGCCTTTCCAAAGATGCTCCCTTCCGAATACAGAAGGTCGGGATCGGACATGTCGACCGTGTTCTCCATCGAAAAGAGGAGCTTTTCGGCCACCCGTTCGAGCGTCGCGTCGAGCAGGACCTCGCCCCCTTCGACCACGATGACCGCGTCGATGAGGCTGTCGAGGTCGCGCACCTGATGGGTCGAGACGACGAGCGTGCGGCCCTCGTCGAGCGCCGAGGCGACGATGCGGCGGAACTCGCTTTTGGAGGGGATGTCCAGCCCGTTGGTCGGCTCGTCCATCAGGACGACGCGGGTGTTGGCGGCGAGGGCGAAGGCGATGACGGCCTTCTTTTTTTGCCCGAAGGAGAGCCGGTCGAGCCGCCCTTCGGCAGGGACCTGAAACTCGCGGAGCCAGCCGTCGAACTGCCGCCGGTCGAATTTTGGGTAAAAAGGGGCAGTGACCTCGACCCATTTTTCGAGCCTCGTTTCCGGCAGCCAGGCTTCCTCGGGAATCAGGAAGACCTCAGCGAGGAACTCCGGCCGACGGCGCGAGGCCGTGATGCCGTCGATTTCGGCGCGGCCCGAGTCGGGGAAGAGCAGCCCGCTCATGAGGCGGAGCAGGGTGCTCTTCCCGGCGGCGTTGCGGCCGAGCAGGCCGTAGATGCGGCCCGGTTCGAGGCGCAGGCCGAGGTCGCGGAAGACCGGTTTGCGGCGGGAGTAGCCGAAGGAGACGTTTTCGAGAGCGATCATTTTTTTCAAGTTGAAGATTTTGGCTGGCCGGGGCTGGCCGTTGTCTGGCGTCCTCGCCAACAACCGACGCGTTGGTTGGAGCTTTCTCAAGCCCTCGGCTTCGCGGCGGCTGTGATGACGACCTCGGGCAAAGTGTGCTCGGTGGTGGGCTTCGTCGAGACGACGACCTCGGGAAGGGTATAGGTCGGCAGCGAGCTGATGGTCACCTCGTCGAGCATGATGCCGGTGGCGGCGGGGATGTCGGCCGGAGCTTCGACGGTTTTGCCGGTCGGCAGAACGGAGGCGGTGAACAGGGTGGCCGAGAAAGCGTAGGCGGCGATGGAGATTGCGACGGATTTCATTGTTGAAGATTTTGAAAAGATGAAAGTTGGTGGAGGATGCCTGGTGTTCTGGCGTTGTTGTTTTGGAGTGTATTAGTTATCTATTACACCACAAAAGTGTGATGCCCGTTCCGACCCGCGCAAGTTTTCGGCGAGTTTTTTTTCAAAAAAGGTCAAAATTTATTTCTGATGGGAATCAAGTCATTGAAAATCAACGATTTAAGTCGGTAGGCTCAAAATGAAAAAAGCCCCCGCCGCGAACGTCGAGAGCTTTTTCAGAGGGGCCTTGAGGGGCGACCGGTCAGGGGATGAGGAACGCGCCCGTCCGGGCGGAATGGCGCAAGATGTTTTCGATGGCCTCGTCGGAGGGTTCGAAGCTGGCCTTTGGGAGGGCCATCTTCGCCTCGAGAAGGCTGCTGAACTCGGCCTGCGCGGCGGGGCTGTTTTCGATTTCCTGGGAGAAGTTGAGGGCCTCGTCGGCGCTCATTTCGCGGTAGAGGAACCGCATCATGTCGAGGTGTAATGAATCATCCATAGGCTGGATTCGGAGAGGAATTTTTGTTGAAGATTTGAAGAATGGCTGGCTCGAAAACCATTGCCCGATAAACCCGGCGGCCGGGGCGATTATTGTTTCCCCTCAAAATTTTGTGGAAAAACCGGGCGGGCGGTTGCTTTGCCAGCCAAAGGCCCCGGCCGCACCTTATACATATGGAGAGAAAACTTCCCCTTTTTGCCCTGCTCGCCATCATCGCCGCCTGCCGCCCGCCCGAGGCGAAGCAGCCCGAGGGCCAGCTCGAAAAGGCCTACCCCGAGTACGCCAAGAAGAACGACCTGCCCGCGCTCGAAATCGACACGCACCCGGGGCCTCGAGCCGTCCGGGCGAGCAGCCTCGAGAGCGACCGGAACGCGGCCGAGCCAGACTTCAAAAAGGAGTACGCGGCCGACTCCGTCTCGCTCGCCTACCTGACCGGCCATTTCGACCCGGCGAAGGACAGCCGCTTCGTGAAGGTCGCCGCGAAATGGGGCAACAAGGCCTCGATGTTCATGCGGCGCGAGGCCTATGATGCTTTCCTCAAGATGGCCGAGGCGGCGGCGGCGGACGGCGTGAACCTCAAAATCATCTCGGCGACGCGGACTTTTTCGCAGCAGAAAGGAATCTGGGAGTCGAAATGGACGGGCAAGACCCCCGTCGACGGCCGCAGCCTGCCGAAGACCATCGCCGACCCGAAGAAGCGGGCGCTGAAAATCCTCGAGGTCTCCTCGATGCCCGGAACCTCGCGGCACCATTGGGGGACGGATGTGGATTTGAACAACCTCTCGGACGGGTATTTCACGAAGAAGAACTCGACCGGCGAGAAAATCTACTCGTGGCTGTCGGCCAATGCGGGCGAGTTCGGCTTTTGCCAGCCCTATTCGGCGGGGCGGGCGACCGGCTATCACGAGGAAAAATGGCACTGGTCTTATGCGCCGTTGAGCCGCGATCTGGTCAAGCTGGCCCGCGCTCGGCTGCGCGATGAGGAAATCAGGGGCTTCCTCGGGGCAGAGACGGCGGTCGAAATCGGGGCGGTGAAGAACTATGTCCTCGGCATCAACCCGGATTGTTTCTGAACTTTGTGGCCGCGACGGCCAGCCCGGGTTTGTCCCATTGCCAAATTGTCAAATTATCTAATTCTCCAACCATGCTCAAGCCATTCCACCTCCAAAACTGGATTGCCGAAAACCGCCACCTCCTCCAACCGCCCGTCGGCAACAAGCAGGTCTACGTCGGCAACACGGATTTCATCGTCATGGTCGTCGCCGGGCCGAACGGGCGAAAGGACTACCACTTCGAGGAGGGTGAGGAGCTTTTCTACCAGCTCGAGGGCGAGTGCACCGTCAAAATATTCCACCCCGACGGGACGCCGGAGGACATCGTGGTGAAAGAGGGGGAGATGTTCCTGTTGCCGCCCCGCTACCCCCATTCGCCGCAGCGGAAGGCTGGAACCATTGGCCTCGTCGTCGAGCGGATGCGGCAGCCGGGGGAGGTCGACAAGCTTCTCTGGTTCTGTGAAAATTGCCACAAGCCGCTGCACGAGGCGGGCTTTGAACTGAAAGACATCGGCAACCAAATCCGCTCGGCAATCGAGGCCTATCGTGCGGACGAACCGGCGCGCACCTGTCTGCACTGCGGGACGGTTATGACTGTCTGACGGGTTTTGGCAAAAGGCGATTTCAGATGAAATTCGCCCGGATTCCGCCCGTTTTTCCATAAAAATCGAACCATGAAAAGAGTTTTCCACCTCCTCGCCTTCTTCCTTTTTGTCCTCAACCTTTCGGCACAGGACGCGGTCTTCTCCCAGTTCTTCGCCACAGGGCTGACCTTGAATCCGGCCTTCGCCGGTTCGGCCTTTGCGCCCCGCGCCGGTCTTCAGTACCGGCTGCAATGGCCGGGCGTGTCGAACGCCTACCAAACGTATTCGGCGAGCTACGAGCAGTCGCTGCCGACGATAAACAGCGGCCTCGGCTTCACCGCGACGGGCGACAACGCCGGGTCGGGCATCTACAAAACGAACCGCTTTGGCCTCGTCTACTCCTACAGCTTGCCGGTGACGGAGGACGTTTTCATCAAGTTCGGGACCGAGGCCGCGCTTCATCAAGTCAATCTTGATTGGAACAAGCTGACCTTTCCCGACCAAATCGACGTCGTCACCGGCCCGACCATCCCGACGGAGGAAACGCGGCCCGACCGGACTTCGCGCAGCGCATTCGACGCATCGGCTGGGCTGCTCGTTCAGGGGCCGAAACTGTACGGTGGCCTCGCACTGCGCCACCTCAACACGCCGAGCATCCAGCTCCTGCCGGACGGCAACCGGCCCAACGTCGGCGGCGGCCTGCCGATGCGCTTGAGCCTGCACGGCGGGGCGGAGTTCACAATTTCGGAGGGCAATAAGCTCCGGCCGGCCACGTTCTGGTCGCCAAATTTTCTCTTTGAAACACAGGGGCCGCTCCGGCAAATCAATGTCGGAGCTTACGCTGGCATCGGGCCGATGTTCGGTGGGATGTGGTTCCGCCACACCTTCGGGAACGCGGACGCGACCATCTTCCTGGTCGGCTTGCGGCAGGGAATTTTCAAGCTCGGCTTGAGCTACGACACGACCGTTTCGGGGCTTTCGGGAAGGACGGGGGGGAGCTACGAGCTTTCCGTCGGGATGCTTTTCGACCAAGACAAACAGGCGCAAAAACGGCGGAAGCGAGGGCAACTGCACGAGTGTCCGAAGCTGTTCAGGTGAATATTTTTTCCAAGAAATTATCGAAAACCCAATCCGAAACCGATTGACAATCAACCGCTGGCGGAGTTTTGTTCAGCAAAACCGGAAGCTGGCCAGAGAAGTGCGAATGGCCGCCCTGACCTCCAAAAGTTAAAACGGGAAGGCCGGGGGAGAATCAATGAAGTCTGTTTGGTTAGCTTTGCGACCAAATTTTCCAAACACACACGGGTTTAATCTTTCCAGTAAATTTCAATTCATGACACAACTGCTCAAAATCAGCACGGTTTTCACGCTGGCCCTCGTCGTGTTGACGTCGTGCCACAAAAAGGAAAAATCCCTTACGACCGGTTGGAACTACAACGACCAGAAATGGGGCGGCTTCGAAAAGCTGAACTATGAAGGCCAGGCGACAGGCCCGAACCTCGTCCTCGTCGAGGGCGGCACTTTCACGATGGGCGACACCGAACAGGACGTGACCTACGACTGGAACAACGTGCCGCGCCGCGTCACCGTCTCCTCCTTCTACATGGACGAGACCGAGGTGGCCAACACCGACTACCGCGAGTACATCTACTGGCTGAAGCGCGTCTTCGGCGAGCAGTACCCCGAGGTCTGGAAAAAGGCACTGCCGGACACGCTTGTGTGGCGCGACGAACTGGCGTTCAACGAGCCTTATGTCGAGACCTACTTCCGCCACCCGGCCTATGACGACTACCCCGTGGTCGGCGTGAACTGGAACCAAGCCAACGACTACGCCAAGTGGCGGACCGACCGCGTGAACGAGATGATTCTCATCGAGCGCGGCATCCTGAACCCGAATCCGGACCAGAAAAACGAGGACAACTTCGTGACTGAGTCGTACCTCGTCGGCCAGTACGAAGGCTCCGTCCGCAAGAACCTGCCAGATAAGCAAACGGGCGGCGAGCGCCGCGTCCGCTTCGAGGACGGCATCGTGCTGCCCGCCTACCGCCTCCCGACGGAGGCCGAATGGGAGTACGCCGCCCTCGGACTCGTCGGCAACGTCACCGCCTCGAAGGACGAGCTTATCACCGACCGCCGCATCTACCCGTGGGACGGCAACACCGTCCGCTACCAGAAGCGCAACCGATATCAAGGTAAAATCCTCGCCAACTTCAAGAAGTCTGGCGGTGACTATGGCGGCATGGCCGGCAACCTCAACGACAAGGCATTCATCCCGAGCGAGGTGCGCTCCAACTACCCGAACGACTACGGCCTCTACAACATGGCCGGCAACGTCAACGAGTGGACGCTCGACCTCTACCGCCCGATGACCAGCCTCGACCTCTCCGACGTCGATAACCAAGACCTCAACTCCTACCGGGGCAACCTTTATCAGACGAAGGTGCTCGACCCCGAGACCGGTGCCCCGGTCGAAAAGGACAGCCTCGGCCGCCTCAAGTACCGCATCGTCGACTCGACGGAGACCGTCAACCGCGACAACTACAAGCGCGCCGATGTCTACAACTACCTCGACGGCGACAAGGAGTCGAACTCCAGCTATCAGGAGTCGGGCGTCTCGACGCTCATCACTGACAAATCGCGCGTCATCAAGGGGGGCTCGTGGGCCGACCGCGCTTACTGGCTCTCTCCCGGCGCGCGCCGCTTCATGGAGGAAGACCACAGCTCGCGCTCGGTCGGTTTCCGCTGTGCGATGACCCGCACCGGCGGCCCGACGGGCAACGATGACAACGCGGGCAACCAGTTCAAGACGAAGAAGAAAAAGGTGAAGCGGAAGTACAAGTGATTGGCTTCCAACCTTTTGTGACGAAACCCCGGTGGTCTGATGGCCGCCGGGGTTTCGCTTTTTTCAGGTTTGTCGATTCACGAAAATCAAACGGAGGCCCGCTGCCGGATGGCCTCGTAAAGGCAGATCCCCGCCGCGACGCTCACGTTGTAGCTGTCAAAATCCACCGTCTGCGGGATTTTGGCAATATGGTCCGCTTTCCGCAAAATAGCCGTCGCCAGCCCCTCGCCCTCGGAGCCGAGGAGTATGGCGGTCGGCCCGGTCAGGTCGACTGCGAAGATGGGCTGCGATTCTTCCATCAAATCAGTGGCGACGACTGTCACGCCGCTGTTTTTCAAAAAATCGATTGCCGCCGACAGGCTGTTCTCGCGGCAGACGGGCAGGTGGTTGAGCGCACCGGCCGAGGCTTTCATGGCCTCCTCGTTGAGCAGGGCGGAGTTGTTTTTCGGCAAGACGACGGCATGGGCGCCAGCCACAAGGGCCGAACGGGCGATGGCCCCGACGTTTCGGACATCGGTAACGCCCTCGAGGACGATGAGGAGCGGCGTTTCTCCCTTCTCAAAAATCTGCGGCAGCACGTCCTCCAGTTTTTGAAACTCGACGGTCGGGACGGCGGCGACGATGCCCTGATGCGCTCCTTTCACGAGCCGTGAGAGCTTTTCCCTAGGAACAAACTGAAGCGGCACCCCGCGCTCGCGGCAAAGGTGGCGCGTCTCCTTTTCGACCTCGCCGCGCAGGCCGATCTGCAAAAAGACCTTTTCGAGCGGCTGCCCGCCGCGCAGGGCCTCGAGGACGGGATGGGTTCCGAAGATGAGCATGGGCTGTCGATTTGGCTGGCGAAGGTCTTTTTTCCCCTTTCAAAACTGACCTTCGCCGCGTTTTTCAACCAGTTTTCGAATAGAACTTCCATGAAAAGACCTTTGCGCATCGGCACGCGCGGCAGCAGGCTCGCCCTCTGGCAAGCCGAGTTCACCCGCTCGGAACTGGCCCGTCTCGGCTTCGAGAGCGAACTCGTCATCATCAAGACAAAGGGCGACCTCATCCAGAACATCGGCTTCGACAAAATGGAGGGAAAGGGCTTTTTCACGAAGGAAATCGAGGAGGCCCTGCTGCGCGGCGACGTCGACCTCGCCGTCCACTCGATGAAAGATATGCCGACGACGCAGCCCGACGGCCTCGTTTTGACGGCCGTCAGCGAGCGCGAGAACCCGGCCGACTGGCTGATTTTGAGAAAGGACGCCGTCGAGCCGGGCCTCGATTTTTCCGTGAAAAAAGGCGCGACCGTCGGCACCTCCTCCGCCCGGCGGCGGTCGCAAATCCTGCACTTCCGGCCCGACTTGAACATGAAAGACCTGCGCGGTAACGTCCCGACGCGGCTCGACAAACTGGCCTCTGGCGAGTTCGACGGCATCTTCCTCGCCGCCGCCGGGGTGACGCGCCTCGGGCTGCAACTCGCTGATTTTCAACTGATTGAACTGTCGCCGATGGAGTTCGCCCCGGCCCCGGCGCAGGGCGTGCTCGTCTGGCAGACGAACCGCGACGACCGCGAGACGCGCCTGATCTTGAAGAACCTGCACCACTCCGAGGTCGCAGCCGTGACGAACATTGAAAGGAAAATCCTGAACCTGATGGACGGCGGCTGCCAACTGCCGCTCGGCGCGTTCTGCCGCCGCGACGTCGCGGGCAACTTCCACATCCACGCCGCGACGGAGATTGGCAGCACCTGGCGGGTCGTGCGGCTATCGTCGAACACGAGTTTCGGGCTGGCGGAAAGGGTGGTGGCCGGGCTGCGCGGCGGCCATTGATTCCAAATTCAAAGGATGATGAGCTGCGGCTTCGTCGCCCCGTCGCGCAGCCGCTCTGCTATTTGGAGCGACCGCTCGATTTGCCGGTCGGTCGATTTCACGCCCTTCACCCAATAGATGAGCGACCGCCGCGCCCCGCCGGTCAGTTTTTGAAAGGCCTCGGCGGCCTCAGGGTCGGAGGCGAGCA
This sequence comes from Saprospiraceae bacterium, assembly GCA_044227705.1. Classification (GTDB taxonomy): domain Bacteria; phylum Bacteroidota; class Bacteroidia; order Chitinophagales; family Saprospiraceae; genus JANOQP01. Next base: position 16 of record JBGAWE010000042.1, on the reverse strand, counting down.
CCTCGGCGAGGGTTTC
>JBGAWE010000380.1:0-2875 GCA_044227705.1 Saprospiraceae bacterium | reverse complement strand
AGCATTTCAAGTCCGCCATCGAGGCCCTCGACCGTGGCGACATGGCGGAGGCGGCCCAAATCGCACTCGTCTATTACGACAAAACCTATCTCCACGGGCTGGAAAAGAGTGCAGCCCAGCTTTTGGCGAAACTGAAATTTGACTGCTTCGTCGCGGAGGCGATTGCATCTGCATGCCTCGAAGCTGAGCGGGTGTTGGCGGTGCAACCACCGGGTTTGCTGGCCGAAGGAGCAGGACGTTTGACCCCAGAGCCGCCTTCAGCGGGTGGATTTTAGCGGCCGGGCCACACCCCCAAAGGTGCTTTTGTCGTTTCATCGTCTCATTACATACAAAAATCAGTTGCACTCATGGAACAGAAAACCACTCCGGAAGCACTTGCTCGGCACATCCACGAGGAGAGCGCTTTTTTGGAAAACCTTACCGCCGCCACCTCACAGGTCATCGTCGGCCAGCAAGGGATGATTGAGCGGCTGCTCATCGGGCTGTTGACCAAAGGCCACGTTTTGTTGGAAGGGATGCCCGGCCTGGCCAAGACCCTCGCCATCAAGACCCTTGCTCAAACGGTGGATGCGAGTTTCAGCCGCATCCAGTTCACGCCCGACCTGCTGCCGTCCGACGTGATCGGCACGCAGATTTACAACCCATCGAAAGGAGATTTCACGGTGCGAAAAGGGCCGATTTTTGCCAATTTCGTCCTCGCCGACGAGATAAACCGCGCCCCGGCGAAGGTGCAGAGCGCCCTGCTCGAAGCCATGCAGGAGCGGCAGGTGACCATCGGGACGGAGACTTTCTTGCTCGAAGAGCCATTTTTGGTTCTCGCCACGCAAAACCCCATTGAACAGGAGGGCACCTATCCGTTGCCCGAGGCGCAGGTCGACCGCTTTTTGCTGAAAGTGAAAATCAACTACCCGACCGCCCTGGAAGAGCGCGGCATCATGCGCCGTTTTTTGAACGACGATGAGTTTGTGGTGAAAAAAATCGTGGAGCCTCAGACCCTCGTCCGCGCCCGCAAGGCCGTGACCAAGGTTTACATCGATGCGAAAATCGAACAGTACATCCTCGATATCGTCCTGGCCACCCGCAACCCAGAAAACCACGGCCTCCCAAACCTGAAACCGCTCCTCAGCTATGGTGCGTCGCCTCGGGCGAGCCTCGGCCTGGCGCGCGCCGCCCGGGCCATGGCCTTTCTCGAACGCCGCAGTTTTGTGACCCCGGAGGATGTCCGCGCCCTTTGCCCCGACGTGCTGCGCCACCGGATCGGCTTGACCTACGAGGCGCAGGCCGAGAGCATGACGCAAGAGGACATTGTTTCAATAATCCTGCAGACAGTCGTTATTCCGTAATTGGGTGTTGGTTGATGCCAGGCAGTTGTCCGCGCGAGCTCACCACCAATCCTCCACCAACCGGCACTCGAGTCATGGACACGTCCGACCTCCTGAGAAAAGTCCGAAAAATAGAGATCAAGGCCCGCGGGCTGTCGAGCCACCTGTTCTCTGGCGGCTACCACAGCGCGTTCAAAGGCTCAGGGATGTCATTTGCCGAGGTGCGGATGTACCAGCCTGGCGACGACGTCCGGGCCATCGACTGGAACGTGACCGCCCGGACGGGGACTGCCTTCGTCAAGAAATTCGAGGAGGAGCGCGAGAACACGGTCATGCTCCTTGTGGACATCAGCGGCTCGGCGTTCTTTGGCAGCCACGGTCAGTTCAAGGAAGAGTATCTCACGGAGCTTTGCGCAGTGCTCGCCTTTTCGGCCATCGCCAACAACGACAGGGTGGGGGTGATGCTCTTTTCGGACCAAACCGAGCTGTTCATCGCACCGCAAAAGGGCCAGCAGCACATCCTGCGCATCGTCCGAGAAATCCTCGCAGCCACCCCGAAAAGCCGAGGGACCGACCTGGCAGCGGCGATGCAGTACGTCCACCACGTCATCACGAAACGCTGTGTCTGCTTCGTCCTATCCGATTTCCTGGACGAGAAATACGAGGCCGCGCTCAACATCTTGGCCCGTAAGCACGACTGCATCGGCATCCACTGCTGGGACGCGCTCGAACGCGACCTGCCCGAGGTCGGGGTTCTGCGCGTCGCAGACGCCGAATCGGGCCGCCAGATTTGGGTGGACACCAACTCTGCCCGCCTCCGCTGGCAATATGCCCAGACCTTCGATGCCCGCCTCGAGCAGACGCGCGGGGTTTTCCGCCGCGCCGGGGCCGATTTCTTGAGCTTGAACACTGGCCAGCCTTACGAAAAGGCATTGCTTCAATTCTTTTCACGACGGTCAAACTTGACGGCACATGGGTAGGAATTGGCACATCGGAATCTGTCTTTTCCTTTTCGGAAAAGCTGCCGCGCAGCCCGTCGCGAACGCCGTTTTTTCAAAAAAGACGGTCGAGACGGGCGACACGTTCAACCTCAGGATCGTGGTCGCGGGCCCGGCGGCCGTGCCAGGAACGGTTGATTTTTCAGCCTGGAAAGACTTCCTGCCCCCCGAAAACATCCTCCGCCAATCCAACTGGAACCGTTCGGGAAAGAACTGGGCAAAGGATTTCACCCTGATTTCGTTCGACAGCGCCGACCTGAAATTGCCGCCGCTCGTCATCGCTCTGCGCGCCAACGATTCCGTCCGTACCAACCGGCTCGAACTGCGCGTCTTCCCGACCCCGGCCAGCGACGAAATTGCCGACATGGCCGACATCCGAGACATCCAACGCGCACCGGTCAACTGGCTTGACCACTGGAAGTGGATTTTGGCCGGGCTGGCCGCGGCAGCTTTGACCGGACTGTTTTTTAGGAAAAAACCAGCGCAGCAACCAGCCCCGCCGCCGCCGTTCGTTGAAGAACCGGTTTCCCTCCTCGACTCGACCCTTCAATAACT
>JBGAWE010000379.1:0-2875 GCA_044227705.1 Saprospiraceae bacterium | reverse complement strand
CGCTGCTCGAAAACCCGTCGCTGAAAGTGGCGCAGCCCGGCGAGTTGCCCGGTGCTACGATGCCGCCGGGGAAGTTCGTGAAGGCCGTGCCGCCCATCGTTCCCGAGCCCATGTACACACCGTTGTTGGTGTACGTCGAGGAGGCGGTCTTGTAGAAGAAGCCGTTGTTCTTGAAGGTGCCGGTGTTGTTCAAAACGGCGTTGTCCTTCAGGTTCAGATAGGTCGAGATGATGGGCAGCGAGAGGAGGCCCTGGTTCTGGAAGTTCGCCGAACCTTTTATCGTGAAGAATCCCGTTGCGGGCATCGTCACTGTACCCGTTGAAAAGTTGGTGAAAATGCCCGATGTATTCGCGTCGTAGGTCTGGAACATCCCCCGGTTGTTGACCACGGAACTGGCCCCGAACATCACCTGTGATCCCTGGCCGCTGCTCCCGAAGAAGGCCCCGGCGTTGTTGTTGAAGGTGCATTGCCAGGTGTTCGGCGTGCCGGTCCACATCGTGCCGTCGTTCGTGATGGTGCTTCCCGCCGCCGGGAATTCCGAGCAGAACGGGCAGTTGTAGAAGCCGCCGGGCTTCACATTGAGCACCGAGCCCGAGTTGAGCGTCAGCGACTGCGGCCAGTATTGGCCATAGACGTCAATCTGCCCGGAGGTGACGAGCGTCCCATAGAACAGCCCGGCACCCGCGTCGACGTAGACCTCCGAGTTCGCCCCGAGCGTGAAGACAGAGCTTGGGTTGAGCGTCAGAGACTTGCCGGGGTTGACGACGATGCCGCAGCCGGCGGGCATGGTGAGGTTGATGTTGACCGGCGAGCAGTTCGCGGCGATGGTGATGACGTCGCCCGGCAGGAGGTTGGCCGTCGTCGGAACCACGCCGCCCTGCCAGTTGCCCGGCGTCGGCCACTCGCCGCTCACCGAGCCGATAAAGGTGTAGATGGCCGGAAAGCCGCTCCCCTCGACGCAGCCCGGCACCGTGAAGGCATAGGGGGAAGTCGTGATGTTCGAGCCGTTCACGCCGTTGTTGCTGCCCGCGCCGGGGCCGCCCGCGCTGCCCCACCAGTTGTTTGTCGCATCGACGGCCTGCGCGGTGGCGTTGTTGATGCCGGTGTTGTTCTGCCAGATGGCGTTGTTGTTGACGAGGGTGGTGCCGGTCGCCGTCCCCCAGAGGTATACGCCCGTGTCGTTGTTGCGGATGTTGTTGCAGGTGATGCTGGCCGGTGACGTGCCGCTGCCGTAGCCGATTTGGATGCCGTTCGTCCGCTTGATGAGCTGGTTGACCGTCAGGTTGAGGTCCGACACTTGGTAGGCATAAACCCCGGTGCCGACCCGTGTGGCCCCCGTGTTTTCGAGGTCGAGGTCTTGCACGGTAATGTTCGAGCAATTGTCCAATTTGACGGAAATCCCCGTCAGGTTGCCCAGCCCCGAGCCGTCGGCGAAGGCCACGTTCGTCCCAGGCACCGAGCCGTCGGAGACGATGTAGTTCGATACGCTCTCCATGCGCAGGCCGTTTTGCGTCGCGCCGCCTATGGTGTTCCCGCTCACGTTGAGCGTCCCGGCGATTTGGTACAGGTAGATGGCAAAATCAGTGCCCGTACCCGAGTCCGTCAAGTCGTTGCCGGTGGCAGTGACGTTGGAGCAGGCTTCGATTTTGAGACCCCATGACTTGTTCTTGATGGTGCAGTTGGTGATGGTCAATCCCGCTACTTGGTAGAAGTTGGGTGTGGTGCCGGGCGCACCAACCGTCTCAAACTGCAGGCCCGTCACCGTGACACTCGACCCGCCGACCACTTGCATCGGGTTGTTCAAGAACTTCAACTGCTGCCCCAACTGTATCTGCCCGCTCGCCGGGCCGACTGTGACGGTCGACAGGGCTTCCATGTAAAGCCCGTGCACCGTCGTGCCGCCGATGGTGTTGCCGCTAATGTTCATGCCCGCGCAGTTGTCGCTCTGCAAATAGATGGCGTGGCCCCCGGAGGTCGCTGCGTCGGTCAGGTCGTTGCCGGTGGCGGTGACGCCCGAGCAGCCGACGAAAGAGAGGCCGGTAAGCCGGTTGCGCATCGAGCAGTTGGTGACAGTGATGCCCATCACGCTGCTGCACTCGACAAAGCCGCCGTAGACTGTCCGTCCAAAATCAATCCCGGTCACGGTGATGTTCGAGCCGTTCGCGACTTTGAGCGGGTACAGGATTTCCTTCAACTGCGTCCCCACCTGTACGTCGCCCGAGGCCGCGCCGACAGTCTTTCCCGAAATGTCTTGCATCAAGATGCCGGTTTCGGTCGTCCCGCCGAAGGTGTTGCCCGACACGGCCAGCGACCCTGTCAAGCTTTCGAGGTGCAAGGCCCAGTCGCCGCTTGCCGGGAAGCCGCTGTCGGTGAAATTGTTTCCTGTGCAGGTGACGTTGGAGCAGCTGGTGAAATTAGCCCCCCAGTTTCGGTTTGTGGAGATGCAGTTCGTCACCGTCGCCCCGGTCACGCCGGATAGGAAGTACGGGCCGGCTCCGCCCGGGGTCGTCTTGCCAAGGTCGAGGTCGGTGATGGTGATGTTCGAGCCACCGAACACGGTTATTGGCACAACTATCTCCCTCAATTGCGCCCCGACCTGGATGTTGCCGGTCGTCGCGCCGACGGTCGTGCCGGTCATGTTTTTCAAGAAGATGCCCGCGAAAGACCCACCAAAGGTGTTGCCTGTTGCCGAGAGGGAGGCGGTGCAGCCGTCGAGGTTGAGCGCGTAGCCGTTGCCCTGGCCCGCGTCGGTTAGGTCTGTTCCGGTGATGGAAACGTTGGCGCAGTTCGAGAGCCAAATGCCGTTCTCCTTGCTTTTTGCGATGCAATTGCTCACGGAAAGGCTCGTCGCGCCGTCGGCGCGGATGCTGGCGCC
>JBGAWE010000378.1:0-2884 GCA_044227705.1 Saprospiraceae bacterium | reverse complement strand
TCCGATTTTGGCAACGCGCAGACCTTCCTGACCACCGATGCAGGGACAACGTGGAAGGCCCTGAACGTGGGATGGGACGCCGCAGCATCGTGGCCCGACTACATCCACGCCTTCAACTCGGGGATACTCTGCCAAATAGGCGACCCGCGCAACGGGGAGTTCGAAATCTTCCAATCGGTCAATGGGGGGCAGTTTTGGCAGCAGGTGCCCGGCACGAGCATCCCCGACCCGGTGATGGGCGAGTTCGGGTTCAACCATTGCGGCGACGCAGTGGGCAACACCATCTGGTTCGGCACAAGCTCCGGGCGGGTCTACCGCTCGAAGAACAAGGGCCTGACATGGGAGGCCTTCCAGACCACGGTGCCGACCTTCGGGGTACTCTCCTTTTCGGACCAATCGAACGGCCTGGCGACCGGCGGCGACCTCAAATCAACCCTCCTCTCGCGCACCCACGACGGCGGTGAGACTTGGGAGGACATCACCTCGCTGCTGCCGATGGGTGGCCAGTTCCGCCTGACGGGCATCGAGTGCATCCCCAATTCGAGCTATGTCATCATAAACTTCTCGGTCGGGTCGCTGCTCAACTCGGTCAATTTCAGCACCTGGGTCTCGCCCGACCGCGGCGCGACCTGGAAGCAAGTGGGCACGGGCGACAACGTAGGCTGGCCCGAGTTCATCAGCCCGACGGTCGGCTACGGCGGTGAGTTCATGCAGCTTGAGCACAAAACCCGGCTGTTCAAGTACACCGGCGACCCGCTCGTCGGCCTGTTCAGCCCCGAAAGGCTGGATGTTGAAATCACCCTTTCGCCCAACCCGGCGACCGACCGCCTGCGCTTCGACTGGCCCGAGTCGATGGCTGGCCGCGCGGCCCTCGTGCTGGTCAACGACGCGGCGGGGCGGCTGCTCTTCTCCGAAAAAACGACGGCCGACGGCTCGGTCGACATCGACGTGTCGGGCTTCCCGGCTGGGCCACTCACGCTGACAGTCTCTACGGCGGAGGGGAGCGCGGCCTTCCCCTTTTTGAAACATTGAGGTACTTGCAAACCAGCGTGCTGCTGGGCGGTCGTCGAACTGCTCGGCGGCCCGACGCTCAAACATTTTTGACATGTTGAAAAAACTGCTCTCCGCGGCCGTCGTGCTCGGCGCGCCGCTCGGGCTGGGCATCGCGGCGATGGCCATGTTCATCGCCTACCGCAACCGGATTCGGGCGGAGGAGGTGGCGCTGGCCGCGCACTTCGGGGAGCGGTGGGTGGCTTTTGCGCGGGGGAGGCGGCGGTTGATGCCGATGGTTTGGTGATGGCCTGGCCGTTGTTGGCGCGGACGCAAACAATGGCCAAAACATTTAAGGCTTGGCCCCTAAAAGCCCATTTCAAAACCACTCTCTTTTTCACCATTTCAAAAACTCAAAACCATGAACCAGATACCCACCCACTACCATGTCTTCCGCGAGCTGCGCACCTTCGACGAGTTCGAGGCGTCGCTGCGCCTGCGCTTCGAGGTCTTCATGGAAAAGGGCGAGGCCGACCTCCTCGACCCGAGCTGCACCCCGACCGGCCTCGACGCGAACGGCTACGACGTTTGCGCCCTCCACTTCGGCCTCTTCGAGCACACCGACAGGCGGCCCGACGTGCTTATCGGCTGCGTCCGCTTCATTGGCCGGGCGGTCGAGCCGAGGGCGGAGGGGTGGATGAAGGAGCTTTTGGAAAAACACCCCGCTTTGAGCTGGCGGATTTTGGAGGTGCCGGAGGTGCCGTTCACGCTTTACATGACGGAAGGGGCGGCCATGGAGAAACAAGTCGCGGTCCTTTTCAAAAACCACCAATTGGGGAGCGGCCCGCTTTGGGAAGTCAGTCGCCTCGCGCTCAAAAAAGAAAGGCGCAGCACGGGCAACGGACAGAGGCTGTTGGATGGGATTGCTGGCAGTTTTACCAAACAAAGCAGGGGGATAATTTTCGGGATGAACCTTGATTACCGGCCGCTTTTACAATCCTACGTCAACTATCCAACTGCCATCGCCGCCGAGTTTGACTATGGAAACGCCCGTCGAATGCTTCTCTACTGCGACCGCCACACCCTCTCCCCCGCCAAAAAGCTGCGCATCGAAAAAGTGGCCGCCGCGCTGGGCGAGACGGGCCAGGCGGTCTTCCACGATGATCTGCCCGATTTCCGGCTGCCGAGGTCCTAAAAACTACTCAAAAGGGTATGAAAATCATGCAGTTAGGCTAAATACCTTCGCTCACGACTAAAACAAGTGACCCCTGCTCGAGGCCTTTTGTGGCCTCGTGTCATCCTGTCCTCTTTCCATTTTTCAACTCAAACCTATTCAACATGAAAGCAGTCCAAACTTTCTGCCTCTGCCTCCTCGCCCTGACGGGAGGCCGCCTTGCCGCCCAGAACTGGGCCAAACTGGAGACCAACCTGCCCGAAAGCCGCACCGCTTTCTGGACGGACGTGGTGGACAAAAACACCGTCTGGACTGTCCATGACGACGGCTATTTCATCGCATCGGACAAGCTCCAGGTCTCGCGCACGACCGACGCTGGCGCGACCTGGCAGACCTCGACCGTGACCACCGAGCCGGGCGAATACTGCACCTCGTTCATCGCCCGCTCGCCGCAGGAATGCTGGCTGATGACCTACAACCTCGTCAACGGCGGCGGCAAAATCTACGCGACCAAGAACGGTGGCCAGACTTGGCAGCGCAAGGGCACGAACACCTTCCTGAACGCGGGCAGCTTCCCGGACGTTATCCATTTTTGGAGCGCGACCAGCGGCATGGCCTTCGGCGATCCCGTCAATGGCGAGTTTGAGCTCTACCGCACCTCCGACGGCGGCGAAACTTGGACGAGCTACGCGGCCAGCCAAATCCCCGACCCTGTCTCCG
>JBGAWE010000377.1:0-2890 GCA_044227705.1 Saprospiraceae bacterium | reverse complement strand
CGTCACCGGCACGATGCTCCTTTTGACGGTCGGGCAGGATTTGCTCGTCCGCCTTTCCGGCACGCCCGTGAAGAACACGGCTTCGCTCGTCTTCCGGCTCGTGCTGGCAGCGGGGTATTTCTACTATTGGAACCGGTCGCGGCAGGCCTCGACGCGCTATCTGTTGACGAGGTAGACCCCGACGAGCGTCACCCCCATGCCGAGCAGGACCGTCGGCCCCGCGTGCTCGCCGAGGAAAAGGACGCCGAGCAGGATGGCGACCATCGGGTTGACGTAGGTGTAGATCGAGGCGACCGTCGCGGGCAAGTGTTTCAATGCAAAAAGATAGGCCGTCATCGCCAGCACCGAGCCGAAGATGATGACGTAGCCGAGCGAAAGCCAGCCCAAGTAGTTGATTTCCAACGGTTTAAAAAAGTCGTAAAACAGGCTGGCGACCAGAACGGTCAGCCCGCCGCCCAGCAGTTGCAACCCCGAGTCGATCACGGGCGATGAGTTTTCCGATGAAAATCGTTTGGCGTAGACCGTCCCAATCCCCCAAAGGATGACGGCGCCGAGCGTCAAAAAGATGCCGAGCAAGTGGTCGGGCTGTGCCAGTTCCTGCCAGCTTTCACTGAAGATGATGCCCAGTCCGGCCAGCCCCAGCCCGATGCCGAGCCAGCGGCGGGGCGAGAGCCGCTCGGTCTTCGCCCAAAACTGGCCCAGCACCGCAATCGCAACCGGCACCAGCGACGCGAACAGCGAAACCAGCCCGATGGGCAGCGAGAGCAAGGCCCAGTTTACCATCCCGTTCCAAGCTCCTATCGTCAGGATGCCGATGAAAAGCTGCCGGAGGATGTACTCGCGAGAAGGGATTGGCTGGTTTTTCACCCAAAAAGCCCAGCCGAAGAGGAGCGCGGCCGCCGGAATCTGCCGGAACGCCGCAAGCCGAAACGGCCCAAACTGCATCGACCCAATTTTCACCGCCAAAAAAGTGCTGCCCCAAACAAGGCAGACAAAAGCCAGCGCGAATGCGGCGGCCGTCCTGTTGTCTTTCATGGCGCAAATTTGAATGGTTAATTGTCAATTGTTAATTGAGGAAAGGCCGCGCTCCGATCGTATCGCCACTCCACAATTGACAATGGACCATCAACCATTCTAATTGAAGATGAACTCCATCTCCACCCGCCTATTCAATTTCCAGCCGTCCTCCGCCTCGTTGTGCGAGGCCGGGTTTTTCTCCCCGTAATATTCGACCACGAGCTGCTCGCGCATCACGCCTTTCGACATGAGGTAGTACATCGCGGCTTCGGCCCGGTTCTTCGAGAGGGTGAGGTTGTGCTCGTCCGTCCCGCGCGCATCGGCGAAACCGGCGATGCGCACCTTCCAGTCGCGCTGCTCGATCATCACCTTCGCCAAGCGGTCGAGGTGCGGCTTCGAGTTCGGGTCGATTATCCACTTGTCGGTCGTGAAATAGAGGTTCGTGATGGCGAGGTTGAGCGCCTCTGCCTCCGCCGCGCTGATTTTCGGGCAGCCGCCCCGGTCCTTGAGGCCAGGGGTGTTGGGGCATTCGTCCTGGTCGTCGGGGACGCCGTCGCCGTCCGCGTCGTCCTTAAGCGAGGGGCAGCCGCCCTTGCCGACGGGACCGGCCTCGTCGGGGCATTTGTCGAGGTCGTCGCGGATGCCGTCGTTGTCGCGGTCGGCGAGCGGGCAGCCGCCGTTTTGGCGGGTGCCGGGGACGTCGGGGCATTTGTCGTCGGCGTCCTTGATGCCGTCCTTGTCGCGGTCGTCGCTCGGGCAGCCCTTGTTGGACCTCGGGCCGGGCTGCGATGGGCACTCGTCATCGTCGTCGCAGATGCCGTCCTTGTCGGCGTCCTTGCACTTTTCGGCCTTGTCCTTATCGTCGGGGCAACCGTCCTTGGTCTTCGCGCCGGGCTGGTCGGGGCATTTGTCGTCCTTGTCGGGGATGCCGTCGCCGTCGGAGTCCCGCTGGCGACCGATTCGCATCCCGACCGTGACCTCATGGCTGGCCTTCGCGGCTTTCGAAAGCCCGCTGGCCGTGAGGTCGAAGGCGTAGGCGATGAAGATGCCCTTTTTCAAGTCTAGCCCAGCCATGGCGTTTGCCGCTGCCTTGTCGCGCCACGTCATGCCGAGCCAGAGCGGGGTGCCGGTGCCGAATTTGACGGAGGCGTCGACCTGCATCGGCGCGTCCTTCACCTGTTTGAGGAGGGTCGTCGGTTCGAGGTACATCCTGCCGAAGTACATCCGGTAGCCCGCCATCGCGAAGAGGTGCCGCTCGTATACGGTCTTTGCGGGGTCTGTAGTCGAGAAATCAAGCTTTCGCTGCAGGAACTGGGGCAGCGACAGCCCCACCCAAAAACCGTGCGATTGGAGGTGGATGCCGATGTTGACATCGGGCGCGTTTATGCCCGCCTTCGCGTCGGGGAAGAGCGGGTCGTTGGGGTCGGCGGCCTTCGCGTCCTTGTTGAGGGTCGTGCCGTAGTAGCCGACCGATGCGCCCAGCGAGACGGCGGTCTCCGCCCCGAGGCTCTGCGAATAGCTCAAGACGCCCGCGCCGCCCGTGCGCTTTAGGCGGCCGTAGCTGTCGTTGAAAAAGTAGCCGCCCACGCCGAGGCCGATTTTCTCGGGCCGGTAGGTGGCCGTGAAAAGTTGCGTCTCCGGTGCCTGCGAGAGGCCCGTCCACTGCGAGCGCCATGTGAACTTGGCCTCGAGGCCCGGCTGGAGGCTGGCCACCGCCGGGTTGAAGCCGAGGCTGTTCATGACGTAATTGGTGAAAAGCGGGTACTGCTGTGCCTCCGTCGCAGTGGCCAGCAGGACGAGGGAGGCTATGGCTAGGTAGTTGTTTTTCATAAAATGGATTTAATTGTGACTGGTAGCTGGTGACCGGGGATTG
>JBGAWE010000041.1:0-25207 GCA_044227705.1 Saprospiraceae bacterium | reverse complement strand
AGCGTCACCGAAATGCTGCCGACGCCCGCGCCGCCGACGTCGTTTTTCACCGCACCGACCGTGATGCCCGGCTTCGGGTGGACGACGACGACGAAGGAACACGACCCCACGTTCCCGCTGGCATCCGTTATCGAATAGCCCAGCGTGGTCGTCCCGACCGGGTAGATGTGGTCGGCTGCCCAAGGCCCCGTGCGAATCGGCTCCAGGCCAATGGTGCTGCAGTTGTCAAAGAACATCGGCACGCCCGAAGGCTGCTCGTTGACCGGCTCCCCTTCGCAGCCGTCCACCATGGCGTCGAGGCAGACGATGCTCGGCGGAATCGGGTCGCTCGCCACGACCGAATGGCTTTCTGAGAAGGTGCAGCCGTTCGAATCCGTCACCGTCACGGTGAAGCTGCCGACGGGCAGTCCGGTCGCCGGGTTGGTCGTCTGGCCATTCGACCAGAGATAGGTGTAGATTGGCGTTCCGCCGGTCAGGTTCACTTTGATGCTGCCAAATTTTCCGTCTGGACAAATATTGTTGGTGATAGAAGCGGCAGTCGAAACGAACACCGGCGGCTCAACAAGCGTGAAACCGGCCGTCGCCGTGCAGCCCGCCACGTCGGTGACGGTCAAGTAGGCTCCGCCAGGTGGGAGACCGGAGATGGAGACCGTCGTTGCGCCGGTCGACCATTGGTACGTGAAGCCGCCCGTTCCGCCGTTGGCGAGGGCGGTGGCGTATCCGTTGTTCGCGCCCGGGCAAGTGATGTTGCCCCCAACCACTGAGGCCGAGACTGCCACCGGTTCCGCGACGCTCACGCTGACGACGGCCGGGCAGCCGCCCGCGTCGGTCGCCGTGCAGAAATAGTCGCCGTGGGCGAGGCCGGTGGCCGTCTGCGTCGTCGCGCCGGTCGACCAGAGGTAGGAAACCGGGTCGGTCGCGCCGGTGATGGAGACCGTCGCCGTGCCGTTGGCCGCGCCGTTGCAGGTGACGTCCGTCGCGGCGGCGGTCGCCGAGAGGTTGCAGCCGAAGGCGTTGACCGTCACGGTCTGCGTGGCCGTGCAGCCTTTCGCGTCGAGCAGGGTGACGGAATACGCGCCCGGCGCGAGGCCGGTTATCGTCTGCGTCGTCTCGTTGTTCGACCACAGGAAGAGGTAGAAACCGGCCCCGCCCGCCGGGCTGGCGGTGGCCGTGCCGTCGTTCGAGCCGTTGGAGGTTTCAGCCGTCGCCGTTGCGTTCACAGTAAGAACGTCGGGCTGGCCGACCGTCGCGGTGGCAATGGCGGCGCAGCCTCCGATCGGGTCGGTCACGGTCACGGTGTACTCGCCAGCCGTCAAACCGGAGGCGGTCGCAGAGGTCTCGCCCGTCGACCAGAGGAAGCTGAAAGTCCCCGCCCCGCCTGTTGCAGCGACGGTTGCCGAGCCGTCGGAGCCGCCGTTGCAGCCGACGGTCTGGGTGGAAAAAATCGTCGCCGCCACGCCCGGCAGCGCGTCGACCGAGACGGTATCATAGGCCGCGCAGCCGTTCAAGTTGTTGGTTATCAAAAGATTATAGGAGCCGATTTTGTCGACGACGGGCAACAGCGTCGAATCCCCCGAGACGATATGGCCGTCGGAAGTGAACCACGAATAGACGAACTCGCTCCCCTGCGACGAGGCGGCGGCGTTCAGTTGGACCGTCGGCGCGTTGCAGCTCAACTGGCCCGGCGCCGCGACCTCGGTCACCGGCGCGGCCGTGGTTTGAGCAATCGTCGCGGCCGCCGTCGACGTGCAGCCGTTCGCCGGGTCGGTCACGACGAGGGTGAAATCGCCAGGCGTGGAGACGACGGGGTTTTGCTCGGTCGAGGTGAAACCGTTCGGCCCCGTCCAGTTGAAATCGACAGGGCTGGCGGTCGAATTCCCACTTATCAAAACAGAAGTCGCGGCGCAAGTCAGTGTGGCACCGGAGGCCGTCGCGCCGGGGGCCGCCGTGTTTTGAGAAAGGGAGGTCGTCGCGGCATTGGTGCAGCCGTTCGCTGGGTCGGTCACGGTGACGAAATACGAGCCGCCCTCGCCGACCGTCAGGTTTTGGGAAGAGGAGGTAAACCCATTCGGCCCAAGCCATGAAAAAACCGGATTGGCCGCGCTCGTGGCCGCCGAGATGCTCGACGAGGGGTTCAAACAAGTGATGGTCGCACCGGCAGAGGCCTCCGCAGTGGGAATGGTCGTGTTGCCGGTAACGGTCGCAGAGGCGGTGGCGGTGCAGCCGTTGGCCGTGTTCGTCACGGTGAGGATGTAGATGTTGGGAATCGTGACGACCGGCGTGAGCGTCGTTCCGCCCGTGACGATGCCCGGCCCCGACCATGCGTAGGCGAAAGCTGGGCCGGTCGAGCTGCCCGCCCCGCTGACGGTGACGTTCGGGTTGACGCAGGTTATCTGCGCCAGCGCGGCGGCGGCGGCGGTCGGCGCGTTCGTGTTCCCCGAAATCGTCGTCGAGGCCGACTTCGTGCATCCGCCCGCGTCGGTCACGGTGACGGAGAGCGACCCCGGTGCGGTGACATTGGTGTAATTGAACAGGCTCCCCGTCGACCATTGGTAGGTGAAGGGCGGGTTGCCGCCGGTTGTTGCGACGGTCGCCACGAAGCTGGGGTTGACGCATGAAATCGTCCCGTTGGCCGTGATGGCGGCGGTCACGGGGGCCGGTTGGGTGATGGCGGCGATGGCGGTGGCGGTGAGGCCGTTCGCGTCCGTCACGGTGACGGTGTAGCTCCCGACGGCGAGATTGGAGATGGTCTGGGTCGACTGGCCGTTGCTCCACGCGAAGGTGTACGGCGAGGTGCCGCCCGAGCCGCTTGCTGTTGCCGAGCCGTTGGAGCCGCCGTTGCAGGAGACGTTCGTCAGCGCGGAAATCGAGGCGGTGGGTGCGCCGTTGGCGTTGAAAGGCAGCGTCAGGCTGGCGGTGATGGGGCGGTCGTTGTTCTCGTTGCCGTTGCCGTTGCAGAAGTTGACAATGTAGTAAAATGCCACGCTATTGCCCGCCACCGTCGCGGGCGACTTCCAACTGAACGTCCACGAGACCGCGCCGCCTGTGATGTTCTTCGCCGCCGACTGGCGGATGTAGCTCCGGCCGCCGGTCGTGGTGGTGCTGGTTCCGGTCCCGTTGGTGAACGACCCGGCCTGGGCGTAGGTCGGCGAGACGGCGGAGACAGCGACCAGTTCAAAACCAGCCTTTGTCGGGCTGCCCGCCGTGACGGTTCCGGTCAAGGTGAGCGAGTAGGTCGTGCTCGGCAGGATGACGGTCGGCAGGCCGGTGAGGGTCGGCGTTCCATTGAAGCTGGTGTTGATTGGGTTGTGGCAGCCGCTGTCGGCGCAGCTCCCGTCGAAGGGCGCGCCGGTCTTCGCGCCGGGCGGGTTGGAGGGGTCGAGCTTGAAGCCGAGGCCGTAGACGACGGCCATGAGGATCAGAGCGCACCGCGCCGCCTTGCTGTGGATAAAGGTCATAGAGAAAGCGAGTTTGATGAACGGGATGAACGGGATTGGTTCCCAAAAAGTCGGAACGGGGCGCGTAAAGTCGTGGTTGCAGAATCAGTGGCCAAAGGCCGGGATTTTTCGGGTTTTTAAAAATGGGTCGAGCCTGATTCTCATGCGCCCCGACATAAATTCTGAAAACGGGGTCATGAAAGCCTTTCTTTCCAAACAATGTTTTCCGAACGGGCGGTTTTGGTGGAAAGCGGGACTACCTTCGCGACCGTTTTTAAAAAATGACGTCCTCCGGGCTGCCATCAAATCTCACCTCATGTCAGAGAACATCCGCAACATCGCCATCATCGCACACGTCGACCACGGGAAGACGAGCCTCGTCGACCGCATGATTGCCGCAGGCAAGGTCTTCAAAGAGCACGAGACCCCCGGCGACCTCATCATGGACTCCAACCCCCTCGAGCGCGAGCGCGGCATCACCATCCTCGCCAAGAACGTCGCCATCAACTACAAGGGCACCAAAATCAACATCATCGACACGCCCGGCCACAGCGACTTCGGCGGCGAGGTCGAGCGCGTTTTGAACATGGCAGACGGCGTGCTGCTCCTCGTCGACGCCTTCGAGGGGCCGATGCCGCAGACCCGGTTTGTTCTCCAAAAGGCCATCGAACTTGGCAAGAAGCCCATCGTCGTCGTCAACAAGGTCGACAAGCCCAACTGCGACCCCGACGGTGCGCACGAGGCGGTCTTCGACCTCATGTTCGCCCTCGACGCTACGGAGGAACAGCTCGACTTCCCCTGCTTCTACGGCTCGGCCAAGTTCGGCTGGATGTCCGACGACTGGAAGAAGCCGACGACCGACATCACCGCCCTCCTCGACGGCGTCGTTAAGCACATCGCTCCGCCGAAAACCTCGGAGGGCAACGCGCAACTGCTCATCACCTCGCTCGACTACTCGCTCTACATCGGCCGCATCGCTATCGGGCGGCTGATGCGCGGGACTTTGAAAGCGAACCAGCCGGTCAGCGTCTGCAAAAAGGACGGGACGATTCAAAAGCAGCGCATCAAAGGCTTGTATGTTTTTGAAGGCATGGGGAAAGTGGAGGTGCCGGAGGTTCAGGCGGGCGACATCTGCGCCGTCACCGGCATCGACGGGTTCGAGATTGGCGACACCATCGCCGATTTTGAAAACCCCGAGGCACTGCCCGCCATCTCGGTCGACGAACCGACGATGTCGATGCTTTTCACCATCAACGACTCGCCGTTCTTTGGTAAAGAAGGCAAGTTCGTCACCTCGCGCCACGTCCGCGAACGGCTCGAAAGGGAGCTGGAAAAGAACCTCGCCATGCGGATGGAGGAGACGGACTCGGCCGACTCGTTCATGATCTTCGGGCGCGGCGTGCTGCACCTCTCGGTCTTGATTGAGACGATGCGGCGCGAGGGCTACGAGATTCAAATCGGCCAACCGCAGGTCATCATCAAAGAAATCGACGGCGACAAGTGCGAGCCGGTCGAGGAGCTGACCATCGACGTGCCGGAGGAATTCTCGGGCAAGGCCATCGAGATGGTCACGCGCCGCCGGGGCATGATGAACTCGATGGAGCCGAAGGCCGACCGGTTCATCCTTCGCTTCTCGATTCCGTCGCGCGGCATCATCGGGCTGCGCTCCAACCTCCTCACGGCGACGCAGGGCGAGGCCATCATGAGCCACCGCTTCGTCGCGTTCGAGCCTTACAAGGGCGACATCGCGGGTCGGCAGAACGGCTCGCTCATCGTCATGGAGACCGGCCCGGCCATCGCCTACGCGCTCGACAACCTGCAAGACCGGGGGACGTTCTTCGTCGAGCCGGGCGAGGACGTCTACGAGGGCCAGGTCATCGGCGAGAACAACCGCCCCGGCGACCTTGTCATCAACGTGACGAAGACCAAGAAGCTGACCAACCACCGCGCCAGCGGCTCCGACGACAAGGCATCGCTGCCGCCGGCGACGAAGTTCTCGCTCGAAGAAGCGCTCGAGTACATCCAGGGCGACGAGTACGTGGAGGTCACGCCGAAGAGCATCAGGCTGCGGAAAGTCTATCTCAACGAGCACGACAGGAAACGGGCGGCCAAAGAGTTGCAGACCGCCTGATTGGGTGGGCGCAGGATTCGGCTCAAAGAAATCGGCCGCAAACGTGTTCGTTTGCGGCCGATTTTCATTTGGCGCGTTGGGCAAGTAAGTCAAAAGCCCTGGCACTGGCCCGTGCTCCCCTCACCTGTTCGCCGCCCGCTGACCCGAACCGTCGACAGCAGCACCATCGCCACGACGAAAAACAGGGCCAGCGCGAGAACCGAGTTGCGCATCGACCCCGTCATCTGGTCGAGCAGGCCGAAGGTCATCGTGCCGAAGATGACCGAGATTTTTTCCACCACGTCATAGAAGCTGAACCACGAGGCCGTGCTCGCCGTCGCCTCCGGGAGCAGCTTGGCGTAGGTCGAGCGGCTCAAGCTCTGGATGCCGCCCATCACCATGCCGACGGCGACGGCGAGCAGGTAGAACTGCCCGCCGTTCTGGATGAGATATGCCGTGAAACAGATGCCGACCCAGACGGCGAGCATCATCAACAGGGCGGCCTTGTTGCCCTTTCTCTCCGAGATTTTTGAGAAGAACATGGCCCCGGCGACGGCCACCAGTTGCAGCAAAAGGCTGAGGAGGATGAGCTGCGTCGTGTCGAACTTCAGCTCGCTCTTGGCGAACGCAGAGGCGAGAAAGAGCACCGTCTGAACGCCGGCGTTGTAGAAAAAGAAAGACCAGAGGAACCGCTTGAGCTGCCCGTGCGCCGCCAGTTGGCGGAAGACGGAGACGAGCTGCGCCCAGCCTTTTTTCACCAGCTCGCCCATCGGGAGGGTGTCGCGGCGGTCGGGCGGGAGGCCGCGAAACGGGATTTGCGAAAAGCCGAACCACCACAGGCCGACCGACAGGAAGGCCAGCCGGATGGCAAAGGCCTCGCTCGGCAGGCCCAGTTGCTCCCAAAAAGTTATCCATAAAAGGTTGGCCACCAGCAGGATGACCGAGCCGAGGTAGCCGTAGGTGAAGCCCCGGGCGGAGGCCGCGTCGAGGTTCTTCTCCGAGGCGATTTCGGGCAGGTAGGCGTTGTTGAACACCACGCCGCCCGCATAGCCGACCGTCGCCACGACGTAGGTCCAGAAGCCGATTTGAACCCAGCCTTTCGTGAAAAAGAACATCGCCACGCAGGCCGCCGAGCCGATGGTCGTGAACAGGCGCATGAAAAGCTGCTTGCGTCCCCCGAAGTCGGCGATGCCCGCCAGAGCCGGCATCAACAGCGCGACAAAGGCATATGCGATGGAGACCGAGTAGGCCAACAGTGCCGAGTTGGTCGTCGGGATGCCGAGGAAGGTGAGCCGCTCGTCGGTGGCGGCGAGGAAGTATGCAGGGAAGATGGCCACGACGATGACGAGCGAGTAGGCCGAGTTGGCCCAGTCGAAAAAGGCCCACGAGCGGATGGTCTTCGGGTCGTCGAGCGGTCGGGTCGGATGTGTCATGCGGAAGCGGATTTGGCGGCTAATGACCCTGTTTTTATTGAATTCAGGCCAAAAAAGAAAGCCCGGCCATGCGCTGACCGGGCTTCTTCTATTTCAAAAAACCTAAAACCCGCTATTGCTCGTCCCTGACCGGCTCGGCCCGCCCGAGGTTTTTCACCTCGCTCCCGCCGTCGAGCTTCTTTTCAAAAACCTCGTCGGCGTCGACCGTCGCGCGGCTGCCGCCGGTGGCTTTGACGCGGGCGATTGGGGTGTCGAAGTTCGTCGCGTCGAACACGGCGCCGTCGCTCAAGGTCGCGCTCAATTCGCGGCACTCGCCGAGCATCTGCACGGTTCCCTTGCCCAGTTGCTTGATGCTCAGGCCGTTCGATTTGAGGTCGGCGCGGACGGACCGGACGTTGATGAAAGTCAGGTCAATCTCGTTCTCGTCGAAGCCGCGCACATCGAGCGAGGGGCAGTTTTCGGCAAAAAGGCGGCGCAGGTCGCGCATTTTCAAGGTCAAAATGGGCGGCTTCTGCCCGTCGGGCAACTGGCTGGTGACGGTCAGGCGGTCGCCGTCCTGCTCCATTTTCACGGAACCGGCGCGGAGCTTTTCGTCGTCGAGGCGAACCTCGTAGCCATCGGACTCCTCGATTTTGACCTCGACGTTCCCGACGATGTTCAGCTCGGAAAAGTCCTCGAAGCCGTCGCGGCTGTAGGCCCCCTCGGCCGGGCAGTCGGGGCAGGCGAGGCCACGGTCGGTCATGCGGTAGAGCTGGTTCGGCTCGCCGAAGGTGCGGCGGTTTCGACCGTGGCTGGCGGGGTTGTAGTCGCTGCCGTCGACCCAGTTGTTGGCGATGCGACCAAAGCGGACAAACTTCCCTTCGGGGACGAAAAGCGTCATCTCGACGCGCTGGACGCGCCATTTTTCCCCCTTCGGGATGTTGATGAAGTTCGGCACGACGATGCGCCCGTTCTCCACCTCGATGGGAAAGCTCGCGGCGGCAGCGCGGGCCTGCGCCTCGTTGACGCGGGCGCCCTGTGCGAGGGTCGTCTGCTGCAGCTCGAACTGGCGGCCGGTCGTCGATTTCACCCGCAAGTCAATGGGGACGAGGACGGAGAGGTGGTCGTCGTACAGCTTGCAGACCTCCTCGTTGTAGCCGTCGTTGTCCCAGCGGGCGGAGTATTTACCAAAGGTCCAGCGGATCTGGTCGCCGCCAGCGTCGGTCATCGCCTCGATGTTGAGCGTGTCGGAGGTGACGGCGGAGAGGTCGACGTTCTTCGAGACCTGGCCGCGCATGGCGAACTTGTTGGCCCCATCGATTCCCAACCCAATCAACCCGAATAGGCTCAGGAAGAAAGCGCCGCCCAGCGCGGGGGCGAGCCAGCGCGGGCTTTGCGTCCTGAAATACCGCCGCGAGAACACCGAGACGAGCGCAAAAAGCGGCACCGCCAGCACCAAAAAGCCCATCAACATCGCCAGATAGCTCCACCCCGCGGTGAACGGGCTGACGTAGCCGATGAGCGGGCGGCCGAAGATGATGCCCCCGACCAGCCCGACCCACGCCACGAGCAGCGACAGCAGCACCGCCCCGAGGACGAACCAGACGAGCATCTTCACGAAGAAGAAGATCACCCGGATGAACAGCCCGAACAGCCGCCCCAGCCCCGTCACCGCGCTGCCCAGCCCGCCGACGGCGCGCCCGCCGACATTGGAGCGGCGGGCGCCGTCGATGAACTCCTCACTTTTTTTTTTCGCCTCCGAGCCGAGGTCGCCGACACGGTTGGAAAGGCGGTCGAAGCCGTCCTCGACCTCGCGGGCGATGTTCTGCACGTTGATTGGCTCGCCGCGCATCGAGAGGCGGTCGGCGGCTGTGCGGGCCTTCGGCAAGACCAGCCAGAGGATGAGGTAGAGGCCCATCCCGGTGCCGAAAGCGAGCACCCCGAGCACG
This sequence comes from Saprospiraceae bacterium, assembly GCA_044227705.1. Classification (GTDB taxonomy): domain Bacteria; phylum Bacteroidota; class Bacteroidia; order Chitinophagales; family Saprospiraceae; genus JANOQP01. Next base: position 16,299 of record JBGAWE010000041.1, on the reverse strand, counting down.
AAGCCGAGCCGCACCCAAAGCGGGTCTTCAATGCCGAAATACTGCGCGATGCCCGAGCAGACACCGGCCACGACCGCGTCCTGGTCGTCGCGGAAAAGGCGGCGGGCCGGGCCTGTGCAGCGACTGTAACTGCCTGATTGCGAGGAGGTTGAGCTGCTGCCGGGGGCATCGTTGGTCGGGTCGTCGTCGAGCTGCTCGGGGCGGCCGAGGACGGAGACGGCGGCTTCCACGTCGGCCAGCGTGGCGATGGGCCGCCCGGCCATTTTCTGCGAGACCAGTTCGCCGAGGCGGGCCTCGATGTCGGCCACGATCTCGTCGCGGCCGTCGCTGTTGGCGAAGACGCGGCGCAGGTCGGCGGTGTAGGCTTGGAGGCGGTTGAAGGCGTCCTCGTCGATGGTCAGCGGGAGGCCGCCGAGGTTGACATTGAGAATCTTGTTCATTGTTGAGCGATGGTTTTGGTCGTTCGTGAAACCGCCGCGACGAGGTCGGCCCAGGCGGCGTGGAGGCCGAGGAGGAACTCCTGTCCGGCCTCGGTTGTCTTGAAGTACTTGCGCGGCGGCCCGGAGCTGCTCTCGCGCCACGAGTATTCGAGGAGGCCGTCGTTCTTGAGCCGTGTGAGCAGCGGGTAGAGCGTCCCTTCGACGACGATCAGGTCGGCCTCTTTGAGGCGGGCGATGATGTCGGAGGGGTAGACCTCCTCCTCGTTGATGATGGCGAGGATGCAAAGCTCGAGAACGCCCTTTCGCATCTGTGCCTGTGCATTTTCGAGATTCATGTTGATGAAGTTGAGAAGATTAGAGGTTGGGATGCTGCCCGTCAGGAAAGGAGCCGGAGCAGGTTCCCGATGAGCGAGGCGATGATTGCTTCCATGATGTGGTGGAGGTTTGTCCGTGTGAAAAACTTGATGGGGCAAAGATGTGGTGGCACCTACTTCTATGCAACACATAGAACCAAGTTTTGCCGGGTTCTTTTTTATGGACTTGGCCTCAAAGTCAGGCAAACAGTTGATTCTCAATTATTTATACCGGAGTCTCGAGTGGAAAAAATTTTCAGATTTTGGGAAAAAATTTTTCGAGCAGCTGGAAGACTGCACTTCAGGCTGAATTTTGCACCGCTTCCCGCGCCCGTCCGGCATCGCTAAAATCTTCAAGGAATGAAAAAACTCGCCGCCTGCCTCGCCGCTTTCCTCCTCTTTTCTCACGGTCTTTTTGCCCAAAAAATCTCGGAACATCTCCGCCAGCAATTCCTCCAATCGGCTGGTCAGCCGCAGCCGATGATCGTGCTGATGGCCGCGCAGGCCGACGTTTCCGACGCCGCCAACATCAGCGACTGGAACGAGAAGGGCTGGCACTGCTACCACCGCCTCTCCTCCCTGGCTGAAAAGACGCAGGGCAACGTCGCCGCCCTCTGCCGCGCCTTCGGCACCGAGCCGAGACAATACTGGATCGTCAACATGGTCGCCGTCGATGCCGGTTCGATGGCGCTGGCGGAGGCCCTGGCCGCCCTTCCCGAGGTGCGGGAGGTGCTGCACGTCGCCAGTTTTTACATGGAACAGCCCATCGACCCGACCGAAGAGCGAGGCGACGCGCACGCCCGGGCCGTCACCTATGAATGGGGCCTCCAAAAGATAAAGGCCGACAGCGTCTGGCTGCAAGGCTGGCGCGGCACGGGCATCGTCGTCGGCGGGCAGGACACCGGCTATCAATGGGACCACCCCGCCATCAAAGACGCCTACCGAGGCTGGGACGGCACCGCTGTCGACCACGACTACAACTGGCACGACGCCATCCACCAGCGCGACTCGCATTACTCGACCGACAACACCACCTGCCCCTACAACATGACCTCGCCCTGCGACGACAACAACCACGGCACCCACACGATGGGCACCATGGTCGGCAAGGACTCGACCGGGCCGGGCAACGTCCAGTACATCGGCGTCGCGCCCGACGCGAAGTGGATCGGCTGCCGCAACATGGACCGGGGCTACGGCACCCCCGTCACCTACTCGGAGTGCTTCCAGTGGTTCCTCGCGCCGACCCGAGTCGACGGCTCCGACCCCGACCCCTCGAAGCGGCCGCACGTCATCAACAACTCGTGGGGCTGCCCCCTCGACGAGGGCTGCAACACCGCCATCGGCTCGACGCACTGGATAATCCGCACCGCGCTCATCAACCTGCGCAACGCCGGGACGGTGGTCGTCGTCAGCGCCGGAAACTCGGGGCCAAACTGCCACACCGTGCAGGACCCGCCCGCCATGTACGAGGCGGCGTACAGCATCGGCGCGTCGAACAGCACGGACGGCATCGCCAACTTTTCGAGCCGGGGGAAAGTCTCCGTCGACACGTCCTTTCGGATGAAACCGCAAATCGTCGCGCCCGGCGTGAGCGTCCGTTCGAGCATCCCGACGAACAGCTACGCCACCTTCAGCGGCACGAGCATGGCCGGGCCGCACTGCGCGGGTGCCGTCGCGCTGCTGCTCGACGCAGTGCCCAGCCTGATTGGCAACCCCGGTTCGGTGGAAAGCTATCTGAACGCCAACGCCAAATCGCTGCCCGGCGCGACGACGCAGGTCTGCGACGGCATCACAACCGGCTCCAACCCGACCATCCCCAACCCCGTCTGGGGCTACGGGCGGCTCGACATCAAAAAGACCATCGCCGCCGCCTCTACCCTGCCGATCGAGCTGGTTTCTTTTACGGGAAGGGTGGAGAGAAGGTCCGTCCGCCTCTCGTGGCAGACGGCGACAGAGAGCGGGTGCGCCCATTTTCGGGTGGAAAAAAGCTCGGACGGCCTCCGTTGGCAGCCGCTCGGAAAGGTCGCCTGCCACGGCACGACGACTGCCCCGAACAGCTATCAACTCATTGACAATCAACCGATTGGCGGAATGAACTACTACCGCCTCCGCCAGTTCGACGTCGACGGGGACGAGGGACAGGGGTCGCCGGTGGCGGCTGTTCCTTTTTACCCTTCGGCGATTTTGGGAGCCTACCCCAGCCCGGCTGCCGACCAGTTGACGGTCTCGATTTATTCGGAAAGAGAGACTTCAGCCGACCTCGAAATCTTCGACGCGAACGGCCGCCTCGTGCGCCGCTCGCCGATGCCGCTCGTGGCGGGCAGCCTCACTTTCGAGATGGGCGTGGGCGAGCTTTCGGGCGGGGTCTACTTCCTGAAATTGATGGAAGAAGGCGGTCGTTCGCTGGGCGACGGGAAGTTTGTAAAAGATTGATCCTCAAAAGATTGACCCATGTCGAAACTGGCCCTGCTCGACCATGTCCATCCCCTCGACCGCGCCTCGTGGCGGGCATGGTTGGAGGAAAACCACGCCACCTCGCCCGGCGTCTGGCTCATCGCATTCAAAAAAGAGACCGGCAGGCCCCGGGTCGAGTACGAGGAGGCGGTCGAGGAGGCCCTCTGCTTCGGGTGGATAGACAGCGTCCCCGGCAAGATGGACGACGGGAAGTTCAAGCAGCTCTTCACCCCGCGCAAGCCGCGCAGCAACTGGGCCGGTACCAACAAGGCCCGCGTGGAAAAACTGACCGCCGCCGGGCTGATGCGCCCCGCCGGGCAGAGGATGGTCGACCTCGCCAAGCAGACCGGCACTTGGGACGCGCTCAACGAGGTCGAGCAGCAGATCGAGCCGCCCGATCTGCTGGCCGCGTTCGATGCCTTTGAAAAGGCGAAGCAGAACTGGTCAGCCTTCTCCCCTTCCTCTCGTCGCGCCATCCTCGACTGGATAAGGCAGGCGAAGACGGCCGAGACCCGGCAAAAAAGAATCAACGAGACCGCCACGCTGGCCGAGCAGAACGTCAAGGCCAACCAGTGGGTCAAAAAGTAGGACCGTGGCCTCCGCCCGGTTTTGCCCTTCCTTTTGAAAAAAAACTGGTAAAAAAGGGCTGTTTTGCCCTGCCGCCCTGCCACCCGGGGCGCGGGGAAGGTGTCTCTGCCCGAAAAAACTACTTTCGCCGCCGATTATGAGCGGACACCTCACTCCAGTTTTGGCTCTTGTCGTCCTCGCCGCCTATTTCGGGATGCTGGCCTACGTCGCGTGGCGCACCGGCCGCCGAACGGGCAACGAGGGCTTCTTCCTCGCCGACCGGCGCGTTGCGTGGCCCGTCGTCGCCTTTGCCATGATTGGCACTTCCATTTCCGGCGTGACCTTCATCAGCATCCCCGGGAAGGTCGGCGCGGGCGGGCTGAACCAGTCCTTTTCCTATATGCAAATGGTGCTCGGCTATTCGCTGGGCTACCTGTTCGTTGGCGCGGTGCTGCTGCCGCTCTACTACCGGCTCGGGCTGACGTCGATTTACACCTACCTCGAAGGCCGCCTCGGGCGGATGAGCTACAAGACGGGCGCGGCCTTTTTCCTCGTCGCCCGGACGTTCGGCTCGGCGGCGCGGATGTTCCTCGCCGCGCTTGTTCTGCAGGAGTTCGTGTTTGGGCCGCTCGGCGTGCCGTTCGTCTTGACGGCCGTTTTGATGCTCGCGCTCATCTATGTCTACACCTTTAGCGGCGGCCTGAAGACCATCATCTGGACCGACACCATCATGACCGCCTTCCTGCTCATCGCCCTCGTTTGGACGGTGGCGACGCTCGCCGGGCGGCTCGGCCTCGGCGCGCTCGACATCGCCCCGGCAGTCGCCCGCAGCGCGTACAGCAAACTCTTCTTCTGGGAAAACTTCTGGACAGACCCCAATCATTTCGTGAAACAGTTCGCGGCCGGAGCCTTGACCGTCATCGCGATGACCGGACTCGACCAGGATTTGATGCAGAAAAACCTCGCCTGCCGCTCCCTGCGGGAGGCGCAGAAGAACATGGGGGTGTTCTACGCCGTCCTCGTCGTCGTCAACTTGCTGTTCCTCACGCTCGGCGCGCTCCTTTACTTGTACGCCGCGCAGGTCGGCCTCCAGATGCCCGCGAAAAGTGACGCGCTCTACCCGACCGTCGCCTTCCAGCATCTCGACGTGGTGGCTGGAATCGTGTTCATGCTCGGCCTCGTGGCGTCGACATATGCCAGCTCGGACTCGGCGCTGACGGCCCTGACGACCAGCTTCTGCATCGACTTCCTCGGTTTTGAAAAGAACAAACAGCACCCCGACGAGTGGGCCACCGAGGCGCAAAAGATTGAATATCAACAGCTTCTGGAGAAAAAGCACCGCCGGCAGCGCACCCAAACGCACCTCGGGTTTGCCGCCGCGTTCGTCGTCGTCATCCTGTTTTTGAAAGCCGTGAGCGACGAGGCGGTCATCAACACCATCTTCAAAATGGCGGGCTACACCTATGGGCCGCTGCTCGGGCTGTTCACCTTCGGGCTTTTCACGCGGCTGCAGGTGCGCGACCGCTGGGTGCCGCTCGTCTGTGTCGCCGCTCCGGTCTTGACGTGGCTCATCGTCGAGTTTTCAAAGAAGTGGTGGGGCCTCGACCTCGGCTTTTTGAACCTGCTGGTCAACGGGGCCTTGACCTTTTTCGGCCTGTGGGGCCTCTCCTTCCGGCTCGCGGCGCGGGACTGAATTTTCAACCTCTGTTTTTCAAAAAAGCCCCCAACGGCTTGATTTCCAGCAAGTTGCAAGCAAATGCCAGCCCGCCGCCGGCGGCCAGCCCGGCCAATATTTTTTGAAAGAGCGGCCAGCCCTCGATCTGGGAGATGAAAAAATTGGCCGCCATCGCCGCCGCGAAAAAGGCCGCCAAGCGCACCGCCGTCGCTGCCCGAAACTTCAACCCAAGCTCCCTTTTCGCCAAAAGGATTTGCCCGGCAGCCATCGCGCCCTGCACAAAAACCGAGACGGCCGCCGCCGCCGCCGCCTTTCCCTTCGGGATGAAAATCAGGTTCAGCACGATGCTGGCGACGGTGCCGAGGGCGAAAAGGCGGGCCATTTTCCCCAAATTCTGGCTGGCCGTCAGCAAAGTCCCGAACGAGTAGTTGACGCAGACGGCGAGGAAAATCCAGATTTCAAGCCCGAGAACCTCGCCCCAAAAGGGCGTCGAGTGGCTGCTCATCGCCCGCGAGATGTCAAACCTGTTGAAAAAAACGGCCGCGCAGACTGGCACCGCCCCCGCCGTCATCAGCCGGAAACCGAGCGAGAGGAGCGGCTGGACGGGCTGTTTCTCTTTCAAAAGCCGCGAGAACATCGGCAAAAAAAGGGTGGCAAAGAGGAAGCCGACCATGCTGCAGGCATCGAGCAGGCGGTAGCCGTTGCCGTAGATGCCCGCCTGTTCGAGGCCGTCGGGCAGCAGCTTTTGGAGCATCACCGAGTCGAGGCGCGAGACGGCCGTCATCAGCAGCACGACGAGGGCAAAGGGGGCGGCTTTTTTCACCAAAAAGAAAAGGAACGGGCGGCGGAACCCCCATCGCAGCCCGTGCAGCCGGGGCCAGAGGACGGCCGTCGCAGCCAGCGCGGTGAGCGCCAGCGCGGCGGTCTGTGCTGCAGCGAATTCCCAAACGCGGAACGGTGCCGCGAACGGCCTCGCCCACAAAAGCACCGCCATGAAAACGATGGCCAGCAGCCGGTCGAGCGAGGAAAGGAGGCTGTCAATTCGATAGAAGCCGAGCGCGGAGACGTTAGACCGGAGGAAAAAAACCAGCGCGACGAGCAACTGATTGGCCACCAGCCAGCCGAGGAGACCGAGCGCGTCCGCCCCGCCGAAGCCCCAGAAGAGGGCCGCGCCAAACGTCAAAACCGAATAGCAGACCGCCGCCAAAGCCTTGACAATCAAGAGGTTGGGGAAATACTTCCCCATCAACTGCGGGTGCTGCGAGAGGTGCGCGTTGTTGAAGTTCTGGATACCGAAGTCGTTGACGATTTGGAACAACCAGGTGAAGTTCAGCAACGTGAAATACAGCCCGTAATCCTCCGGGCCGACGCGGTTTTGCACCCCGAGGTCGATGCCGAAGATGAAAAGCGGCTTCACCAACAGGTTGACCGCGACGAGGAAGGCGATGTTGAGCAGGAACTCCCTTTTCATCGGAGCTTGGCGTATTCGACGGCGATTTCGGCGGCGAGGCGTGCATTGTCGAGGACGAGGGCGATGTTCGCTTCGAGGCTGTCGCCACCGGTCAGCTCCTTTATTTTCTTGAGGAGGAAGGGCGTGAGTTCCTTTCCCGAGGCCCCGTTTTCATCGGCTTGGCGGACGGCCTCGGCGATGTTTTTTTCCATCGTTTCAAAGTCCATCGCGTGTTCGTCGGGGATAGGGTTGGCGATGAGGATGCCGCCCGCGAGGCCCGCGAACTGCCATTTTTTTTCCAAAAAACTGGCCAGCTCGGCCGCTGTGTCGAGACGGAAATCAACTGGCAGGCCGCTGGTTTTCGAGTAAAAAGCGGGGAAATCGGCAGTATTATAGCCCAAAACCGGCACGCCCATCGTCTCGAGATATTCCAGCGTGAGGCGCAGGTCGAGGATGGCCTTCGCCCCGGCCGAGACAACGGCGACGCTCGTTCGGGCCAGTTCCTGCAGGTCGGCGGAGATGTCGAACGTCTTTTCCGCGCCGCGATGGACGCCGCCGATGCCGCCGGTGGCGAAGACGGGGATGCCCGCTTTTTCGGCCACAATCATCGTCGAGGCGACGGTCGTCGCGCCGGGCAGTTTTTTCATCAACACAAAAGGGAGGTCGCGGCGGCTGACCTTCATCGCGGCCGGGCCTGTTCTCCCAAAAAACGCAAGCTGCTCGGCGGTCAGGCCGACCTGCATCCGGCCGTCGAGGATGGCGATGGTGGCCGGGGTCGCGCCCGCTTTTCGCACCGCCGCCTCGACTCGGAGGGCCGTCTCGACGTTCTGCGGGAAGGGCATCCCGTGCGAGATGATGGTGCTTTCGAGGGCCACGACCGGGCGGCCGTCGCGCAAAGCCTCGGCGACCGAGGGCGAGAATGAGAGCAGGTTTTCCGTCATAAGTGGCTGGTTTTCAGCTCAATAGCCCCGCATCAAATACCGCAGGTCGTCGATTTCGAGGTACGAGACCGTCTGCCGGTCGCTCAAAAAGAGGAGGACGGGCGCGTGCTTCTCCAACTCGATTTCAATCAAAAACCGGTCGTCGGGACTGACGGCCCGTTTGTCCTCGCGCCACGCAAGGTGCTTTATCTCGAAATCCTCGGTCTTGAGCTGTTGCGAGCCGTCCTCGAACTTGTAGTTGCCCTTCACGCGGAGGAAGTGGCGGCGGACGATCTTCACCTTCCGCGCCCCGACGGCGGATGAATCAGCCGCGAGGGAATCGGTCGCAACTTGCTCGCTTTCAACCTTTTGCGCGGCTTCGGCCTTTTTGGCGGCCTCCTTTTTCGACGGCTTTTTCGGCTTCGAGAAAATGCTGTCGACGGTTTCGAAGAAAGAAATCCGCATTGAGTCGCCCATCATCAGCCGCTCTTGGATGCCGGTCTGTTCGTGCAATCGGATGAACGGCTGGATGCTCCGGCCCATGAGGCTGTCCTCGTTTGCGACAAAAAGTTCGCCCCGGTCGGTGAAGAACTTCGACTCCTTTTTGCCCAGTTCCTCGGGCAGCTCGGCGATGTGGAAGATGATCTCGGGCGAGCGCGTGCCCTTTTTGAAGACGAGCGCCTGGCACTGCTTGCCGCTGTTGAGGATGACCTTGAGGTGGCCCTGCTCGGCCGGGTTTCGCGCGTCGAGGAGGAGGAGCTTGAAGCCGAACTCGGTCGGGTTGATGTTGTTGATGTTGTACATGCCGCCGATGCCGTCTCCCTCGACAAAGAGGTTCTGCCGCGTCACGCCGAAGCTGACGGAGCCGGGCGCGAGGTCGACGGGCTGCGAGCCTTTCAGCTCCTTTTGGGTCGGGCGGAAGTTGAAGCCGAGCAGGTCGGTCGGGTCCTTGAAACGGCGGTCGCTGATGTAGGTGAGGCTTTTTTGTGCGGACGCGGCTTGTTGGAAAAGAAAAAGCAGGAGGAGCGGGAGGAGATTCTTCATGTTTTTGAAAGTCGGTTTTGAAAGCGGCCTGGCGAACGGGGGCGCGGCTATTTCTTCATCCGGCCCAGCGCGAGGTCGCCGGTGCGCTTTATTTCGGAATGCTTCACCGCCCCGAGGATGCGCTCGAGCACCACGCCCTGCGGGTCGAGAAAGAGCATCGTCGGCAGCCCCTTCACCTCGTAGAGGCTGGCGAGGGTCTTGCCGTTGGAGGCGTCGAAGTCGACGCGGAAGTTGAGGAAGTTCGCGTTGAGGTACTCATAGACTTGCCGCTGCGGGAAGACGTCCTCCTCGACCATGTGGCACGGAGCGCACCACTCGGCGTGGAACTCGACCATGACCGGCCTCTTCTCTTTTTGAGCCTTCTCCAAAACCGGCTGGAGGAAATCCGAGTTTTGAAAAACGACGCCGCCGACCGTGTAGGTCGCCTCGTCGGGCTTTGGCTTCGGGGCCTGCGAAGTCGCTGCGGGCTTCGGCTTCGGCTTCGGTTTGTGGGCCGTCGAACGGCTCTTTTTGGAATGGTGGCAGGCCGCGACGACGGCGAGCAGGAGCAGGCAGGCAATGATTTTCTTCATCCAGAAATTTTTTGCGGGAACGAAGGTCGCTCAATTTGTCGCACACGCCGGGGCAAAAGTTTTTCCGCTGGATGACCAACTTCGCCCCCGAATCCGGTCAATTTCACAAAAAACATGGCACAAATCCGCTTCTCGAACACCAATGTCGGCCCCTTCGGCTGCCTCGTGTCGCTGGCCGTCATGGCCGCGCTGGGGTGGCTTTTCTACAAGTTCTACTTTCTGCTTTGGTACGCCGCGCCGGTCTTCTTCCTCCTCGCGCTCGTCATCGACTGGAAAATCCCGGCGGCTTGGGGGATGCGGCTCGTCAACCTTTTTCGCATGAACCCCCTCGGCGGGCTGGTCGGGCTGGCGATGGCGGTGGTCTTCTTCCCATTCACCGCGCTTGGGATGTTCCTCAACACGCTGGCCAAGCGGCGCATCGAACGGATGCAGCAGCAGTTCTTCGGCGGGCGCGACCCGTTCGAGCGGCCGGGCGAGGCGGCGAGGGAGGGCGAGTATGTGGATTTTGAGGAAATCGAGTCGAAGCCGAAGAAGCGGGAGGATTTGGACGAAAAAGACTCGTGACCGAGGTATTTTTGTCGAACAAAACAGAGAAAACCAGCCGATGTCCTCCGATGAAGAAATCGCCCGACGGCAAATCCTCATCCTCTACCAAGTCCTCCCAATCGTTGTCGAGGAATCAAAGATGCTTGGCGAGCCGTGGTCAGAGACCATGAAAAAGGTCGATTCCATTCTGGACAAAATCAACGAATACCGGAGAGTCTTAAATATCATAAAATGACCGAGCAAGTTGCCCTTTCGCCCAAAGTCCAACAGTTGGTCGATCTCTTCTTCGCACAGGCCGCCGACCAGCCCGAGGCCTATGTGAGCTTCTTCAAAGAGCACATTCGCGGGCTTTCTCTCGACGAGCTCTGGCTGCTCATGGATACGCTGACCGAACGCGTCGGGCAGAACGTCTATGACCTTTACGCCCGAAAAATGGGCCAGCCCGCCTGAACATTCCCTCCAATTGAACTTCTCCTGGACCATCGCCCGCCGCTACCTCTTCGCCAAGAAGAGCACCAACGCCGTCAACCTCATCACGGGCATCGCGGTCTTCGGCATCGCCGTCGGCACCGCCGCGCTCATCCTCGTGCTGTCTGTTTTCAACGGCTTCGAGTCGCTGCTGGCCGGGCTGTTCGGCTACTTCTCGCCCGACGTCAAAATCGAGGCGGCGAAGGGGAAGTTCTTCCCCGAGGATTCCTCGAAAATCGCCCAAATCCGCTCGCTGCCCGGCGTCGCGGCGGCCTCGGCGACGGTCGAGGAGACGGCCTTTTTTGAGTACAACGGCAGCCAAGATTTCGGAACTTTGAAAGGCGTCGACAAATACTACGCCGCCGTCACCCACCTCGACTCGACGATTCGGGAGGGCGTTTTTTCCCTCGAAAGGGGCGGCGAGCCGCAGGCCGTCCTCGGTGCCGGGATGCGCAACAAGCTCTCGGCAAACGTCGACGACCCCTTCTCGGAGCTGACCGTCTACATGCCCAAAAAGGAGGAGGCCGGGCCGATGGAAAAGCCCTTCACCAGCCTCTCCGTCCGCCCGGCGGGGACGTTCGCCGTGCAGCAAGACTTTGACAATCAATACGTTGTCTCCAGCCTCGGCTTCGCCCGCGAGCTTTTGGGCAGCGACTCCATTTTGAGCTCGATTGAAATCCGGCTGCGGCCGGGCGCGTCCGTCGGCTCCGTGAAAAGACAAATCGCGGCCATCCTCGCCGACCCAGGCCTGACCGTCGAAGACCGCTTCGAGCAGAACGAGGCCTTCCTCAAACTGATGCGGCTCGAAAAGTGGCTCTCCTTCGCCATCCTCTCCCTCACCCTTTTGCTGATGGCGTTCAACATGGTCGGCGCCCTGTGGATGCTCGTGCTCGACAAGCAGAAGGACCTCTCCACCCTCCGCAGCCTCGGGGCCGACGAGGGGGCCATCCGCCGCGTCTTCCTCCTCGAGGGGCTGCTGCTCGGTGGCCTCGGGCTGGCCATCGGGGCGGCCGTCGCAGGGGTGCTCTATTTTTTGCAGAAGGAATACGGCCTCGTCCGCATCCCGGAGGGCTTTCTCGTGTCGAGCTACCCTATCGAGATGCGGGCGGCGGACTTTTTGCCCATCGCGGCGGTCGTCGTCGGCATCGGGCTGTTGGCGGCTTGGCCGGCGGCGGCGCGAGCGGGGCGGGTGCCGGCTTATTTGAAAGAGGAGTGAGGGCGACCGAAAATCACTTCAACATCAGCTTCCCGAAAATCCCCGCGTCGATGTACCCCCGGTTCTTGTCCGCGCCGGGGACGAACACGGAGCCGATGAAGTTCTCCCTTTCCGGGCTGCCGTCGTTGTCGCAATAGGCGAGCGCGAAGCCCATCTTCTTGCCCTTTTCCAATCGGACGGGCCGATTCGCCGCCTTTTTTGAGTCGTACTTGTCGTCGAAGATTATCACAGCGACCTCCCAGACGGTCGTGTTGCCCGTCGTGCGGCGCACCGTCCGGCAGTGGTCGTTGAAGAAATGTGGCAGGCTGTCGGGGCCGAAGTCCGCCACGTTTCCATCAAGGGCGACATGGTAGGCAAAGGCGTTGTGAGAGAACTGGTGGATGCCGCCCGAGCCGTCCTCGTCGACGAATATTTCGAGGCAGTCGTCGTCCCAGTACTTCACGAGGCCGTCGGGGTGGGTGTCCTCCAGCTTGTCGTCGACAATCTCGGCGAGGACGTAGAGGGCATCCCTGTCCCAAGCCACTTTGAAACGGCCGGCGAAATCCTCGGGCGCGGGCTTCTTCCCAATCCATACTTGGTCGAGCGGGAGCCACGCCGAGTTTTTGAAAATCGGGTCGTCTGCCCGGCCGGTGAACTTGGGCTTCCCGGCCAGTTTTTGCGCCTCGAAGAACCGCGGGAAAAGGCTCATCGAGTCGACGGCGGGCCGGGCGGGGGCGGTGCTCTCGTGCGTTTTGTACTCCTCCGTGGGTGCGGAGTTGCTGCAGGCAAAGCAAGTGAGGAGCGCGGCGGCGGCCATCGCCGAGTGGAGGTTGAGCCAGTTTTTCATTCGAAAAAATTTTGGGTGAAAGTAGCCACCCGATTTGCCCGGCCAAAAACCGGAACTGCGACGGCCGTCTACTTTCGCCCGACCAAAATCATCATGCAGGAAGAGGAAATCCAAGAACAGGCCGCTCTCAAAAAACTGAACCCGAGCCGCATCGTGCTGCCCGTCGCGATTGGCCTCGGCGTGGCGGCGTGGATGTTCAGAAAGCAGGTCGACTATGAGGCGCTGCGCCAAATCGAGTGGGACGGGCGGCTGCTTGGCTGGGTCGGCCTCGCCCTTATCTTCCTGGTTTTCAGGCACTTGTGCTATTCCAACCGGATGCGGCTGCTCGGCGGCGGCCATTTTTCGTGGCGCAAGGCCATCGAGCTGATCTGCATCTGGGAGTTCTCGGCCAACCTCACGCCGACGTCGAAGGGCGGGCCGTTCGTCATGCTTTTCGTGTTGAACAGAGAGAAACTGCCCCCGGCAAAAACCGCTGCCGCCATCCTCTACACCATCATCTGCGACTCGCTCTTTTTCGTCTCCATCTACCCGCCGCTCGTCTCCATTTTCGGCCCGCGCCTCATCCAGCCGGAGATGACGAGCTTCGACGCGACGACCGGCTGGGGCTACGCCTTCTTCGTCGCCTACGCCGTCATGGCGAGCTACGGCCTGGCGTTCGCCTACTTCCTGTTCATCAGGCCGCAAGACGCGGCGGGTCTGTTCAACCTCGTCGGGCGGCTCCCTTTTTTGAAAAACAGGCGCGACGGCCTGCGGAAACTGGCCGCCGATTTCGTCCTCGCCGCCCGCGAGCTTCGAGGCCGGGGCCGCGCCTTCCACCTCGGCGTCATCTTTTCGACCATCGGCGCGTGGACGTGCAAGTTCATCCTCATCAACTGCCTCATCGTGGCCTTCGTGCCCGAAACTCCGATTGACGGCGCGACGCAGCTTTTCCTTTTCGGCCGGTTGGCGGCGATGTTCACCATCAGCGCTTTCTTCGTCACGCCGGGCGGCTCTGGGCTGGTCGAGATGACGTTCGGGAGGTTTTTGAGCGACTTCATCCCGCGCGGGCTGGCCCCCGTCGTGGCGCTCGTGTGGCGGCTGATGGCCTACTACGGCTACCTATTCGTCGGGGCCATCGTGGTGCCGAACTGGGTGGCGCGGCACGTTCGCAGAAAGGCGGCAACAACCAAATCTCAATCATGAAAAATATAGCCATCCTTACCGGCGGCGACTCCGAGGAGCGCGTCGTCTCGCTGAAAAGCTCGGCGGTCGTCAAGAAGTACCTCGACCCGAAGCGGTTCCGAGCTTTTGAAATCGATGTGAAAGGCGCCGAATGGCACGAGCTGGCGACCGGCGCGGCCGTCGACAAGAACGATTTCTCCATAAAAGTCGACGGGGAGAAGGTCCGCTTCCACGCCGCCTTCGCCGCCTTGCACGGCGCGCCGCTCGAGAACGGGCAGATGCAGGGCTACCTCGAAATGCTCGGCGTGCCGTACACCTGCTGCGACGGCTTCGTGTCGGCCCTGACGATGAACAAGGCGGCGACGAAAGCCCTCCTCGCCCCGCACGGCGTTCCGATGGCGCCTTCTTTTTTGCTGAAAAAAGGAGAAAACATCGACCTCGAAAAGCTGGCCACGCTCGGCCTGCCGGTCTTCGTCAAGCCGAACGACCACGGCTCGTCGTTCGGGGTTTCAAAAGTGAAAACAGCGGCCGAGCTGCCGACGGCGATCGACTACGCCTTCCAATTCTCTGAAACCGTGATGGTCGAGGCCTTCATGCCGGGCCGCGAGTTTGCCAACGGCGTGATGCAGGTCGGCGGCGAGGTCGTCGTCCTGCCCATCACCGAAATCAGGCCGGACGACGAGTTTTTCACCTTTCAGGCAAAGTACGAGGGCAAGTCGGTGGAGATCACGCCCGCCCCGCTGACCCCGGAGCAGACCGCCCTCTGCCAGTCGTGGACCCGGAAAATCTACGGCATCCTCGGCTGCCGGGGCTTCGTGCGGGTCGACTACATCCTCGTCGGCGAGGTCTTTCAAATCATCGAGGTGAACACCATCCCCGGCATGACCGACGCGAGCCTCGTGCCGCAGCAGGCGGTGGCGGCGGGGATGACGCTCCATGAATTTTTCAACGGGGTGATGGAGGAAGCTCTTTCATAAGAGCAACCGGCCAATGAAAAAGGCCGCATCCGGCATGGGTGCGGCCTTTTTTCGTGCGCAACCGTTGGGTCAAGAACGGCCAGCTTTCCAGCCGTTTGTTGCATAATATAGGAGGAAGGCATAGCACGGGATGAGCAGCAAGTACGCCGTCTGCGGCCCCGTCCGGTCGCTGACCATGCCGTAGAGCGGCGGCAGCAGCGAGCCGCCGATGATGCCCATGATGAGGAGGGCCGAGCCGCTTTTCGTCCAGCGGCCGAGGCCGTCGAGGGCGAGCGGCCAGATGGCGGGCCAGAGGAGCGCGTTGGCAAGCCCCGTCGCGGCGAGCGCCCAGACGGAGACTTGGCCCGAAATCGCCACGACCGCCGCCGACAGCAGCAGCCCGAGCAGCGAAATGTAATAGAGCGCCCGCCGCTGCGAGATGAACTTCGGGATGGTGGCCGTCCCGACGAGGTACCCGACGACCATCAGCCCGAGCACGAGGGTCGGGAAGAACTTCGCCTCCGCGAACGTGTAGCCCGCCCTTTCGGCGTAGCCGATGATGGTGTCGGCCGAGACGACCTCGACGGCGACCGCCATGAAAATCGCCACCGCCCCCAGCACGAGGTGCGGGATTTGAAAGATGCTCGAAACCTCGGGGCCGCCGACGAGCTGGCCGCTGTCGTCCTTTTCCTCGATTTCGGGCAGGCCGGAAAACCTGACCAGCAGCCCGAGGCCGAAAAGCACCCCCGCCATTATCAAATAAGGGGTCGAGAGCCGCCCGGAAAGCTCCTGCAAAACCGCGTCGCGCCCGGCCGCGTCGAGCGTCGGGAGGAGGGCTTTGATGTTGTCGATCTCGTCGGAGCTTCGGGTGATGGCGTGGATGAGCAGCAGCGGCGCGACCATCCCGGCCACCTTGTTGCAGACGCCCATGATGGAAATGCGGGCCGCCGCGCTCTCGTGCGGGCCGAGCGCGACGACGTAGGGGTTGGCCGCCGTTTGCAAGACCGTCAGCCCCGTCGCGATGGTGAACAGGCCGACTAGGAACAGCCAATAGGCCCGCATCGAGGCCGCCGGGAGGAAGAGCAGCGCGCCCGCCGCCATCACCCACAGGCCGAGGGTCATGCCGTTTTTCAGCCCCGTTTTTTTCAAAATCCCGGCCGCCGGGAAGGCCATCACGAAATAGGAGAGGTAAAAAGCCGAGGCGACGAGCAGCGACTGCGCGTCGTTCAGCCCGAGCGTGAGCTTGAAATAGGGGATGAGCGTGGCGTTGATCCACGTCGCAAAGCCGAAGATGAAGAACAGCGCCCCGATGATGGCGATGGGCGGCAGGGCGGCGCCGCGAGTTGGTTGGCTCATTTTGTCGAAGACTTTTTTGAGAAAATATCGGGGCTAAACATCCCCCGATTTTTCAAAACCCGCTGGCTTTGCCCGGCCGATTTGCGGTTCTTTGCCACCGTTTCAATCAATTCCTCGATTCCTCAAATCCTCGATTCCTCAAAAAAATGACCCACACGGACATCGAACAGCTCAACCAAGAAATCGCCCGCGAGGCCCAGTTCCTCGACCGCCTGCGCGAGGAGACCGCCCACGTCATCGTCGGCCAGCAGCACCTGGTCGACCAGTTGCTCATCGGTCTGCTGACGCGCGG
>JBGAWE010000040.1:0-25436 GCA_044227705.1 Saprospiraceae bacterium | reverse complement strand
GTCGAGGAGCGACATGTCGAGCGGCGACGGGCTTGGGTTGAGGAAGATGGCGCGGTAGTAAGGCCCGTTCATGTCGCGGCCGTGCAGGATGGCGCGGTTGTACTGCCAGATTTGGAAGCAGTTGAGATAGACGAGGAATGCGCCGACCACCAGCCCGCCGACCGCCCAAACGCGCCGTCGACCGAGCATCTCAACGCCGCAGCCCAGCGGCAGGGCGAGCAGCGGGTAGCTCTCGACGAGGGCGCGGCACGAATAGGTCGCCCCGAACTTCGGGTCGGACCAGGCGATGATTATCCAGATATTGGCGAAGAAGAACCAGCCGACGGCGCGGGCAAACGGCCTGTTCTTCATCAAAAACATCGAAGCGACGGCGAAAGCTGCGAGCGGCGTGTAGACAAACCAGCCGTTTCCCCAGCCGAGGAGGACGCTCCAGTTGGGGTTCAAAAAAGTGAACTTCGAGCCGACGTCGAACATCCAACGGCCGGTAACGGCCTTCCAATAGGCCATTTGCGGGAGCCAGGCGGCAAAGCAGGCGGTCGCCGCCCAGAGGAGGTGCGGGAGTTTGGCGCGGACTTTTGCCCATTTTTCGCGGCTGGCCGCACGGTTTTGTGTTTCCCAAAGGATGGGGACGAGAACCATCACTGCCTCCGTCGGCCGAGCGACGGTGGCCAGGCCGAATACGAGGCCGAGGCCGACGGCCCAGCGGATGCGCGGCCGCTCATGCCATTTTATCACCCAAAAAAGAAAGACGGAATAGAGACAGAACAGCCAGCCGTGCATCATGCCGCTGTCTTTTGCGACGTATTGCGGCCAGTTGGTGGCGAGGCCGAGCAGCAATAGTGCTACGGCGGCAACCTTTTCGGAGAAGAAACGGAGGAGCGATTTTCTCAAAAACCACAGGCCGACGGCCGCGAAAACCAGTGCGCCGAGGCAGATGGCGATTTGATAGGGCGGTGAAAAACCGTCCTGCTCGAACCCTAGCCAACCGGCCGCGGCGTGGCCGAGCGCGAAAAACGGGGCGAAAAGCTGCGCCATCCCGATGGGGTACTTCATCACGCGGCGGCCGTCGGGCAGCGGGATGACCTGATAAAGGCGGTCGCTGGCACCGTGCTTTTTCATGGCCGCCGGCATCCACGCGAGGCTGTCGAGGTCGTGGTTTATGAACCGGCCGGGGAGGTAGGCGTAGTAGCCGAACACGTCCCAAGTCAGCGTCCTTTTCGTCGCATCGGGATAGGACAGGCGCATCGCGGCGAAAACGGCGAGGAGGAGGGCGGCGGCGAAGATCGACGAGCTTTTTTTCATCTCGAAAAGGCGGCTGGTGGGGCGAATTTCATCTGAAAAGCCGTTGGCCTTGCGGGGATTTTTTCGGCGGCCCGCAATCCGCCCGGCGGCTTTCGGCGTTCTTTTGGGCAAAAAACTTCCCGACCGACATGGATTTGACCGTCGCCCCACGCCTTTTGGTGAAAACCGCCTTTCTCCTTGCCGTCCTCGTCACCGGCTGCGTCCCGACCAAGCCTGCCGGGGCCTTCGACGAGAAAAAGGCACCGCCCGCCCCCGACTATTCGAAGCCCGAAAACTGGGCCGCCCTACCCGACCGGGCCGACGCCGCCGACCGTGTCCCGAAGGGCGAAAAAGACGGGCAGGCCACCGCGCCCGTCGATGTCTTTTTCATCCACCCGACAACCTACCTCGGCTCGCGGCTCAGCGAGAAGGGCTGGAACGCAGGCCTGGACGACGAAAAGCTCAACAAGAAGACCGACAGGACGGTGGAGTTTCAGGCCACCGCCTTTAACGGGACGGCCCGCGTCTTCGCGCCCCGATACCGGCAGACGCACATCCACAACTTCGTCAGAAAAGACCGGCTTGAGGAGGCGCAGCGCAGCCTTGATCTCGCCCATGCCGACGTTCGGGCGGCGTTCGACTATTACCTGAAAAACTGGAACGACGGCCGCCCCGTCATCATCGCCGGTCACAGTCAGGGGAGCTATCACGGGATGGTCCTGCTGAAAGAATATTTCGACGACGGCAAGCCGCTTTCCAACAAGCTCGTCGCCGCCTGGCTACCGGGCTGGCCCGTCGCCGATGGTTTTTTGAAAAAAATCCCGCCTTGCCGCTCGCCCGACGAGGCGGGCTGCTACTGCTCGTGGCGGACCTACCGGCGCGGCTATGACCGGGTGAAATGGCTGCACGGCCCCAACTTCACCGTGACCAACCCCATCTCGTGGCGCACCGAGCCGGGCCGCTATGTGCCGAAAACGGAGTCGAAAGGCGCCGTTTTGATAAAATTCCGAACCTACCCACACCTCTGCGACGCGGAGGTGCGCGACGGATATTTGTGGACGACGAAGCCGAAATTCAGGGGCAGCCTCTTTATTCGCACCAGCAACTACCACCCGGGCGACTTCAACCTGTTCTGGTTCGACGTCCGGGCGAACGCCGCCGAGCGGACTCGGGCTTTTTTGAAAAAATGAGCCGATCGCCGTTCAAGCCGGGTTTTTGACTTTGAACTTGAATCTCTCAGTGAAAAAACTCCTGACAGTAGAGGACGAAAAACAGGTCGTCGAGGCCATCCGCCGCGCCGAGCGCGCGTCGACGGGCGAGGTGCGCGTCTTCATCGAGGAGTTCTGCCCCGACGAGCCGCTCGTGCGCGTCGCCGCCTTGTTCGCCATGAACGGCATGGACCGGACGCGCCACCGCAACGGCGTGCTCATCTACCTCTCCTGGGGCACCCGCGAGATGGCCATCTGGGGCGACGAGGGCATCCACGAGCGTGTCGGCCCCGCGTTTTGGGCGCTCGAGCGCGACGTGATGCGGCACCATTTCCGCCGCAGCGAGTTCGCCACCGGCCTTTGCCACGTCATCGACGAGGTCGGCGAGCGGCTGGCCAAACACTTCCCGGCCGAGCCGGGCGACGTCAACGAGCTTCCCGATGAGATCATCTACGGCTGAAATTTTGAATGCGGAGTGCAGCGGCTCCCGGCCGTTGTTGGTGCCCCCGCCAACAACTCCTCGCCCATTTAAACCGCTGATAATCAGCGGTTTAATCGCCTTTTTCCTTTTTGGGAAACTCGCTGCGCAGCCGCTCTTTCCAGAAAAGCCGAACCCGGCAGTCTTCGTCCACGACTACTCCGGCTGGCTCACGCCCGACGAGCAAATCCGCCTCGAAACCCGTCTCCAGCAGTACGAGGACTCGACCTCCACCGAGATTGTCGTCATGATTCGCCCCGACATCGGCGACTACGACAAGGCCAGCTACGCCGTCGAGCTGCTCAACCGCTGGGGCGTCGGCAAAAAGGGGAAGAACAACGGCCTCGTCATGCTCATCAAGACCGAGCCGCCGCAGCGGGGCGTATTTATAACGACCGGCTACGGCGCGGA
The DNA here is from genome assembly GCA_044227705.1 of Saprospiraceae bacterium. Classification (GTDB taxonomy): domain Bacteria; phylum Bacteroidota; class Bacteroidia; order Chitinophagales; family Saprospiraceae; genus JANOQP01. Next base: position 22,058 of record JBGAWE010000040.1, on the reverse strand, counting down.
GGGCGGCCTCAACGACGGCAAAATCGGCACCATCATCCGCACCCGGATGATTCCCTTTTTCAACAAGAACGGCATTTTGACGGAATCACGGCCGGCATCGACGCCTGCCAGGCCGCGCTGCGCGGCGAGTTCGAGGCAGCACCCGCCGAGGAGGCCGATGGGTGGGTCGTTCTGCTGGTCCTGCTCGTCATGTTCGGCCTGATCGGCCTGTTCTTCTACCTCCTCTACAAGGCCCGGAAAGGGGGCACCACCTATTCCGGTCGCGGCGCGGCCCGGCGGACGGTCTTCCGCGACAGTGGTTGGGGAGGCTGGAGCGGCGGCGGTTGGTCGGGCGGCGGCGGCTGGGGAGGAGGCTCCTCCGGCGGTTGGGGAGGCGGCGGCGGCGGCGGCTGGTCGAGCGGCGGCTTCGGCGGCGGTTCGGGCGGCGGCGGCGGAGCGGGCGGCGATTGGTGATGCTGCCTCAATGATTTTTCGGTTGCCGACAGCATGGTTTCAGCCGGCACAAATGGGCGGTTTGCCCACTTTTTTTTACCCAAATTCGGCATGCACGGCGGGCAGGAAAGCCGCCAGATGTTTCATCTCCTCCGCACAATGCACGAGGAGGTCGCGGGCTTGCCGCTCGGGCAGTTTTATGAAAACCCGCAGGATTCTCCCTGCCAAACCGCCCAGCCAACTGCCGCCGCGCCCAGCGACGTGCCGCCCGCCCAGCCAGAAGCGCGACCGCATCTCCGCCCCATCTTCGGTGGCCCTGATTTGGTGGACGAGCCACCCGAAATCGACCGGCAAACTGGCGTGGCCGATGCGGGCGCAGATGAAGGCGACCTTGTTTTTGTCTGAAAAATCTGTCGGCGCTAGGCCCATCTTTTCAGGCGAGACGAACTGGATGGCCCCTTTTTCGAGCTTCCCTCCGATGTACTCGGCGATGAGCGAGGTGCGGCCGACGTAGCCGCCCGTGTCACCCAGCCCGTCGGCCCAACGGGCGTCGACGTGGGCAAGCGGGTGCCAGAGCTTGTAGCGGTCGGTGCGCGAGCCGTGCCAGCCGAACCACCAGTCCCACATCGCGGGCGAGACGCCGGGCATCGGCGTGAGAACGGCCACCCGGATGGAGCCGTCGGCTTCGAGGGCGTAGCCGGTCTCGGTCGGCGCGTGGCTTTTTTCCAGCAGCTTTGAAACGTCCTCAGGTGGCGGCAGTGAACCGGGCGGCAGGGCTCCCTTTTCGAGTGCGGCGACGACGTGCTCGGGCAGCGGCGCGATGCGGTCGTCGTAAAACTTGGCCCAGGGCTGGGCGCGGTCGGCGGCGGAGTAGCCGGTTCCGGGCTGTTTTTTGTTCGTCATCTCGAAATTGCTTGGCTGTTTTGCCGGTCAATCGGCCAGTTTTGGGGCCAACGCGCTTTTCAAAAAACTGGCCCCGAGCGCGTTCCCACGGTCGTTCCAATGGTAGCCGTCGTCAGTTCGGACGCACTCGTGGCGGGCCTCCCCGGCCTCGAGCGACTGCGCCACGCCGTCGATGAACTCCACGCCGTTCTCGCGGCAGATGCGGGCGAGCTGGTCGTACTGCGGCTGGAAATGGTCGGCATCAAAAGCCACGAGGCGGGTGCCGGGCGGCAGCGAGGCCTTCATCGCTCGGACGGCTGCCGCGGTCATGGCCATGCTCTGCTGGAAAAGGGGGCTGCGCTCGTTCTGCTCGGCGATGATCTTCTCGGCCAGCTCGGCGGGCGGCTTGTCGAAGGTGCCTCGGGCCGTCATCCATTTTTTGAGGATGAAATAGGCAAAACGAGACCAAGGCTTCACGTTGCGCGGGAACTCGGCAGCGGTCTCGTAGACCGTCCGGCCATCGGGCAAAAAGTAGGGCCGCCTCATCCGAACGTGATAGCCAGCTATTTTTTCAAGCTCCCAATAGTTGTCGAGGAAGTCGTTGCAGCAAAGCTGCCAGACGACGAGGTCGGGCTTTATCTCCGGCAAAAACTTGGCGGCGACCATCGCCTCCTGCGTGTTGCCGTAACCGGCCGCGCCGTAAGCGAACGCCTCGGCCCCGAGCGAGTCGGCGAGGAGCTTTTCCCAGATGCGGTCGTCGGAGGTCTGGGCGCAGGCGGTGTAGCTGTCGCCGATGAAAAAGACCTTCTTTTTCGAGGAACTCGGGTCGCCATAGAGGCGAAAGCCCTGCTTTTCAAAAGAGATGTGGAGTGGGTATGCCTCGCCTTTTTGGTCGCGCAGCTCGCCGTCGTGGCGGTAGTTGGGTTTCACGAGCCAGCCGTAAGTGCGGTCGGGCTGACGGTAGTTGTAGGGCGGCACGGCGGGCGGGTCGTCGGTGTATTTTGGGAAGAGACGGAAGAAGATCTCCCCGGCGACAAAGACCAGCGCGAGGCCGAGGAGCGCGGAGAGGAGGCGGAAGGCCCACAGGCGACGGGTGGGGGGCGTGTTGTTTTGACTCATTTTCTATGGAAAATTCCGGCAGTTCAGGCCAATTCGACCGAATCGTAGATGTCGGCCAGCGACAGCTCGATGCCCATCGAGCGCAACGCGATTTTGGCCCCCAAGCCCTCGACGGCGGTCTCGCGCCACAGCCCCGGCTCTTCACGGAACCACGTCTCGACCCTCGCCCGATCCTGCTCGACGAGGACGTACTCTCGGAACGGGTCGAGCGTGTTGTACTTCATGAACTTGTCGCCTCGGTCGTAGCCCCGGGTGCTCTTGGAAAGGACTTCCACAATCACCAGCGGGTTGATGAGGAGGTGCTGGTCGTCGTCCCAGAACAGCGGCTTCTCGCAAACTGCCAGCACGTCGGGATAGAGGACCTCGTCGAGTGGGGGGAGGTAGACCTTTTGCTCACTGCTGAAGACAATATACTTTTTCGGGAGTCGCTTGATGGCGATGCCGAGGCTGATGGTCATGTTCGCCATGATGATGTTGTGCGGGGCTTTCGCTCCTGCCATTTTTACGAAGTGCTTGTCGATGAATTCGTATCTCTCCTTAGCCTTCGCGTCGAAGCGCAGGTACTCCTCCAGCGTCCGCTCTCGACGGGCGGGACGGGGCATCTTCAACATGGGCAGGGACTCGACGGAGAATGACATATCGCTAATTTTTGTCCAAACTTTGAGCAAAAGTAACCTGGCCTGCGGGAATTTGTTCCACCCGAAACCGGTGGCGGCGGCCCGCTCGAGGGTTTTCTGCCCGCCCTGCCCGGGCCGGATTTTTCCTGTTGAAAGTTTGATGCCTGTCTAAATTTGGCCCGAAGCCGCCCCCGGAGGGCCCATCTGTCAACCTGAAAACAATCATCATGACAACCGCAGAACTGCAAGCGCTGCAGCGCAAGCTGCGCGACCTCATCGCCGAGGACGAGGTGGCGCTCGCCATGTCCGACCTCCGGACGGCCCTGCCCGAAGGCTCGAAAACGGCCGGTGTCGTCGTCGCGCTGCAGGCCCGGCAGACCGACCTCAACCAGCGGGCCAGCGCGGGCATCCTCTCCACCGACGAGCGGCGGCAGGAGCGCGCCCAAATCGTCTACGACCTCCAGCAAATCATCGACGGCCTGACAGAGGAGGACTTCGCCGCGCCAGCCGCCCCCGGTGCCTCGGCCGACACCTCCGACTTGATGGGCCGCATCCTCTACCGCATCCCGCAGAAGATGAAGGTGGGCATGGAAAAGCGGTGCATTGTCCGCCTCGCCTATGAAAAGGCGGTCATCCTCCAGAACATTGACTACGACGACAACACCCAGGACCAGGCCATCCGCGTCGCCCGCGTGATGGAGGTCTACCTGTTCGAGCCAGTCGCTGCGGGCGACGAGAACTTCGCCATCCGCACAGAGAGCAAGGCCCGGCAGTTTTTGGAAAAAGGGTTTTACACGGAGTGGATTTTCTACGCAAAACCGCTGCGCGAGGGGAGCTTCCCGTTGAAAGTGCGGGCCGTCGTAGTGATAAAAGAGGACGGCGAAGAGCTGACGCGCGAAATCCCGTTCGAGACGACGGTCACCGTCATCGCCACCGAGCCGTCGCCCGAAGAGGCGGGGGCCAACCTTTTCCAGACGGCAGGCTACGCGCTTTCGTTCACCAGTTCGTCGTCGTCGGAGGGCAGCGTCCGGTATTCGCAACCGGCAGGCTCCCCCGCCCCGCAGGCCGCGCCGAGCGAGTCGCGCTCGAAAGGGGCCATCGCGCTGGGGAGGGTGCTGGCCTATTCCATCGGGTTGGTCATGCTGGCGGGAATCGGGGCCTACCTGTTCACCTCGCCGCCGGTTCGGGAGAAGCTGTTGACCCAACTTTTGAAAAACAACGAGGGCGGCTGGGCGACGCTCATCGACAAGTTCAAAACCGACCCCGACCCAGTCGCCCAGCAGGTGGTCGACGACGCGACCTTCGAGCAGGCGAAGGCATCGGGAAAGCCGTCCGATTTTCAGGCATATCTCGACAAGTTCGCCGCCGGCCGGCACCAGACCGAGGTCGATGACTGGTTGAAAACAGCGGAGTTTCGGGAGATTGAGGAGATAAAAAAGCTCCTAGCCGCCTCGCCCGTCGGCAGTTCGCCCGACCCGATTGTTTGGGCGAGGATTCGAAGGTTTGCCACAGAGTTCGGGCCGTCGGAGCGGCTTCCCCTTCTTTTGAACGAGATAAAAAACCGGCCCGACCTGCGCGACGAGGCTCCGCAGGTCGTCGAGCGGTTGGCCTGTTCCTTCCTCGAACAGCATCCGAGGCGCGACATGGCGAGCAATTTCAGAGAGATTTTCCCCGAAAACACCTGCATCGGCGCGGCCCTTGACCAGCCGGGTGGCCTCTCGGATGGAGGCAGCCAGCCGGAAAACGCAAATGGGTCCGACCCGATGGCCCCGCCCGGACACCCTGACTCGCCGGGCGGAGCAAATCCCGACCCTTCGGGCGAAATTGGAACATCGACTGGCAGGCCGAACGGCGCATCGAACCTCGACCCGAGCGGTGGAAATTCCGCCTCGACGACGGGCAATACGGGTGGAATCAATCCAAATCCGGCAACCGGAAAGCCGGACGGGCAGACTTCAAACTCGACGCCTGGAAAGCCGAACGGCGCGAATTCAAACCCGACGAACGGAAAGCCGAACGGCCCGAATTCAAACCCGACGACCGGAAAGCCGGGCGGCCCGAATTCAAACCCGACGAACGGAAAGCCGAACGGCACAACCTCCGGCCAAAACTCCGGCCAGACCCAAACCTCGACCGGCAGCCACTCGACTTCAAACCCCGGCAATCAACCGGGCGGCGGCTCTTCCTCGGGGCTTGATTTTGAACGGAACATGGTATACGTCGAGGGAGGCATGATGAAGATGGGCATGAACGCCTCGACTAACTTGACGGGCAACGAGACAAAGAACACGGAGCCGATGCACGACGTGCACGCCGATGGGTTCTACATCTCGAAGTTCGAGGTGACACAGGCCGAGTGGGTGGCGGTGATGGGCGCTAACCCGTCGAAGTTCAAAGGCTGCGACAACTGCCCGGTCGAGAACGTCAGCTTCGACGATGTGCAGGAGTTCCTCAAAAAACTCCGCCAGCTCACCGGCAAGGCCTACCGGCTCCCCTCCGAGGCCGAGTGGGAATGGGCGGCGCGGGGCGGTGTGAAGAGCCAAAACTTCGCCTGCTCGGGCAGCGACGACGCGGAAGAAGTCGCGTGGTTCGACAACGTCATCGCTGGGATGCAGGGCAAGCGGACCCACCCCGTCGGCGGGCTGAAAGCCAACGAGCTCGGCCTTTTCGACATGAGCGGCAACGTCAGGGAGTGGTGCGAGGACGGCTGGCACGACAACTACATCGGCGCGCCGAAGCACTCCGTCGTATGGAAGGAAGGCGGAAAGGGCGACCGGCGCGTGGCGCGTGGCGGCTCGTTCATGTCGGCACCGCCGCTTTGCCGCACTTATTCGCGAGAGCACCGGGCGCGAACGGCCCGCGAGTCGGCAACTGGCTTCCGGCTGGCGAGAGACTGAGGGCCCGATTTTTGCTCACAACCGCTGTGGATAACTTGTTCTTCTTGCCCCCGGCCGCCGAAACATGGCGGCAGTTTTACATTTGTCCGTGATTAATCCGCCCCCGGCAAACCATCAACCCGTAGTTGATTTTTAATCATGGTCGCTTCCAATCCTTTCTTCTTGCTGCAAAACACCTATCGCGCCCTCGCTTCGTCGCAGATTTTGAAACAGAACAAACCACTTTTTCTCGCGCTGGCCAGCTCGCTCGGACTGGCTTTTGTCTGTGGCCAGCAGCCCGTCGGCGGGCAATCCCCGGTCGATTTCGAGAAGAACATGGTCCTCGTCGAGGAGGGCCGCATGACGCTCGGGCAGAACGCCTCGACCTTCGCCACCAACAACGAGACGCTCAACACCGAGCCGGAGCACGACGTGCACGTCGATGCTTTTTACATCTCGAAATACGAGGTGACGCAGGCCGATTGGATGGCTGTGATGGGGACTAACCCGTCGAAGTTCGCCGGATGCGACGACTGCCCGGTCGAGAGCGTCAGCTGGGACGACGTGCAGGTTTTCATCCAAAAACTCTCCGAGATGACCGGCCAGCGATACCGGCTGCCCTCCGAGGCCGAGTGGGAGTTTGCCGCCCGGGGCGGCACGAAAAGCCGGGGCTTTGAGTGCGCGGGCAGCGACGACGCAGAGGAGGTCGCATGGTTCGACAACGTCATCACGACGCGCAGCACCGACAAGTACCCTCGCCCCGTCGGACAGAAAAAGTCGAACGAGCTGGGCCTCTACGACATGAGCGGCAACGTCAAAGAATGGTGCGCCGACGGCTGGCACGACAACTACAACGGCGCTCCGAGCCGCTCCATCGTCTGGGAGGAAGGGGCGCGGGCCGACCGGCGCGTCGTACACGGCGGCTCCTTCGGCTCCACGCCGACGCGCTGCCGCACGACCGCCCGCGACAGCCGCTCCCGCTCGGCGCGGGAGATGACGACCGGCTTCCGGCTGGCGCGGGACTGATTTTTACTTCCGCAAAAAATCGAGATAGACGCCGTTCGTCCACCCGAACCCGTCCTGCACGGGGTACTCGCCGCCGCCGCCGGGCAGCGTGAGGTCGTCGACGCGGTATTTTTCCATCATCTTCCCGGTGTTCTTGAAGACGCGGTCGTTGAGCGCGAGCCAGCGTTTTTTGGCCTCGGCGGCGAGCCGCTCGTTGCCCGTTTTTTCGAGGCCGCGCACGGTCATCCACTGGAGCGGGGGCCAGGCGTTGGGGAAGTCCCATTGCTGGCCGGTCTTCGAGCGGGTCGTGACGAAGCCGCCCGGGAGCAGGAACTCCTTTTCCAAAACCTTAGCCATGCTCGCCGCCTGTTCTTTCGAGGCGAGGCCGAAATAGAGCGGGAAAGCCCCGGCGAGGCACCGCAGGCCGGTCGGCTTGTTGTTTTTGAAGTCGAAGTCCTCGAAGAAGCCGCTCGTTTCGTTCCAAAAATATTGGCGGATGAGGTCGGCGCGCTGGTCGGCGTTTCGGGTGAAAAGGGTGGCCTTGTCCGCGTCGCCTTTGAGTTGATATGCCTCGCCGATGGTCTTTTCGAGGTTGTAGAGCAAGCAGTTGAGGTCGACGGGCAGGATGTCGAGGACGCGGATGGTGGTCAGGTTCTGCCCGTCGGCCAGCCAGCGGGAGCTGAAGTCCCAGCCGGATTCGGCCCCGGCCTTGAGGTTTTTATAGACCTCGGTGGCGGGGCGGCCGCTCTTTTTGGCGGTCTCGAGGTCTTCGCGCCAGCTCTCGGCGCGGGGCGTGTCGCTGTCGTCGAAGTAGCGGTTTAGGATGCCTTCCTTCAAGACCACGACCCGTCGCTCGGCCATCGGTGCGACGTGGTCGGCCGACTGGAGCTTCGGGTCGCGGCTGCTGGCCATCCAAAAATCAAGCTCTTTTTCCATCTGCGGGAGGAAGCGGACGAGCGGCCGCTCGGCGACGGTCTTGCCCGGCTTGGCCTCGTCGAGCAGGCGCACCATCATGGCAAAAAAGGGCGGCTGCGAGCGGCTCAAATAATAGGTGCGGTTGCCGTTCGGGATGTGGCCGTAGGTGTCGATGAGATGGGCGAAGTTTTCCACCATGTTCTCGATTAGGTCTACACGGCCGCTGGCGCGGAGGCCGAGCATGGTGAAAAAACTGTCCCAGTAATAGATTTCGCGGAAGCGGCCGCCGGGCACGACGTAGCTTTTCGGCAGCGCGAGGAGGGAGCCGCGCGTCACGTTCTGCGGATTTCTCGTAAGCGTTTCCCAGAGCGATTCGATGTGCACGGCGGTTTTTTGGGAGGAATCCGAGCGGTACCCAGTCTGCGAGTTGACGGGCAGGTCAAAGTTGTCGGCAGTGAATTTTTTGATGTCGAAACCGGCCTGCCCTTTCGAGCTTTCCCACCGCTGCATGATTTCGGAGATGGAGGTCTTCGGCGTGCAGTCCGGGAAGGTCTTGCTGTCGAGGAAGACTTTTTCGCCCTGAACCGCCTCGAACAGCGGGCCGTAGACCACATCGGGCGGGGCGAGCGGGTCGGCGGCGGCGGGTGCCATCGAGTTGCCGGAGTTGGTCGAAGTTGGGCCGTTTGAGCAACCGAAAAAAGTCAGAAGGCCGACACAGAGCGTCGTTAAGTGAGTGAATTTCATATTCGACAAAATTTAGCGGGAGGATGGATGGTTTGGAGAAAATTCTGTCACATGATATTTGCCGTTGTCAAAAACGGAGGTTTTACGGGAGCTGGCCGTGCTAATTTTGTCCTGCTCCTCTCCTCGAAATTTGTTTCCCCTTTATAATTTTTTGAAAGCCGAAAGGTCGGCGCGTGTCTTTCAGAATGAGACCGGCCGCGCCGAATTTTTTGCCCGCTGCCGATGGCCAAGCCGCCGGTACGGCGTCCACCTCACCCGGCCATTGTCGCATTCCTGACGGAAAAAGCCGGACGTGGGCCGGGCAAGCAACCCACCTTTCAGAGCCTCCCGTTTGAGCCAAAAACCGATTCGTTCAATATCGCTTCATTTATCAACACACAATTCATGAAAAGAACCATGCTCGTGCTGGCCGTCCTTGCCAGCCTCGCCTCCATCGGCTCCGCCCAGCGCATTTGCGGCTCCGACGAGCACCTCCAGCAGCAGCTCCAGGCCGACCCCGGGCTGCGCGACCGGATGGAGGCCATCGAACAGTTCACCAACCAGTACCTCCTCGACCACCCCGCCTCCGACCGCACGGTGGTGACCATCCCGGTCGTCGTCCACGTCCTCTACAAGACGGCGGCGCAGAACATCTCCGACGCGCAAATCGCCTCGCAGCTCACCGTCCTCAACAACGACTTCCGCAAGCTGAACACCGAATGGCCGAACACCCCGAGCGAGTTCCTCGGCCTCGTCGCCGACTGCGAGGTGCAGTTCTGCATGGCGCAGCGCGACCCGAGCGGCGCGGCAACAAACGGCATCGTGCGCAAAAGCACGACGGTCACGAACTTCGGGACGAACGACGCCGTCAAGTTCAACTCCTCGGGCGGCGACAACGCCTGGCCAGCCGCCTCCTACCTCAACCTCTGGGTCTGCCAGATCGGCGGCGGGATTTTGGGCTACGCCCAGTTCCCCGGCGGCGCGGCGAACACGGACGGCGTGGTCATCGACTACCGGTACTTCGGCACCATCGGGACGGCCACGCCGCCCTTCCACCTCGGCCGCACGGCCACGCACGAGGTCGGCCACTGGCTCAACCTGCGCCACATCTGGGGCGACGCCAACTGCGGCAACGACCAAGTGAGCGACACCCCCATCCACACGACCTCCAACTACGGCTGTCCTGCCTACCCGACCAACTCCACCTGCGGCGGCACGGCCCACGCGATGATGACCATGAACTACATGGACTACACCGACGACGCTTGCATGTACATGTTCTCCACCGGGCAGAAGAACCGGGCGCAGGCACTATTCGCCACGGGCGGCTCGCGCAACAGCCTCACGACCTCGCTTGGCTGCCAGCCGCCGACAGGAGGCTCGTGCGGGACGCCGGGCAGCCTTTCGGCGGGTAGCATCACGACCAGCTCGGCTACAAAGGTTCTAGCGCGTCCTTGGCGCGACGAACTATATCTGCAGTGGAAGTTTCGGCTCCTCTTCGACTGGGACGACCGTCTCTGCCCTCACCTCGACGAGCTACACGCTCTCCGGCCTTACCGCCGGGACGGCCTACAACTATCAAGTCCAGGCCAACTGCAACGGCACGACGAGCGCCTACTCCGCCGCCTCGACCTTTACCACGACCGCCTCGGGCGGTGGCGGCTGCTCGGAGAACAACGAGCCGAACAACACCCGCCAGACCGCCAAGCCCATCACCATCGGAACGCCCAAGCAGAGCCAAATCTCGACCTCGACGGACAACGACTGGTGGTCCTTCGGCAACACCTCAGCGCAGCGAAACATCAAGGTCACCCTCACCACGCTGCCCGCCGACTTCGACCTGAAGGTCTACCGCAGCGGCACCCAGGTCGGCATCTCGCAGAACGACTACCCGTATGACGAGCAAATCATCCTCAACAACGCCACCGTTTCCACCGCATACACCGCCTATGTCTACGGGTATCAGGGCGCATTCAGCAACACCCAATGCTACACGCTGACCGTCGCCCTCTCCTCCACCGCCTGGCGGACGGACGGCACGACCGACGGCAACGTGACCGAACAGGAAATCCCGGTTGAGTTCGTCAACTTCGGCCTCTTCCCCAACCCCTCGAACGAGGCCGTGACCATCGAAGTCCCGATGACGAAGGATGCCGAGGCCACCGTCTCGCTCCTCGACGTGACCGGCCGTGCCGTCGAGGCGCAGACCCGCCAAATCTCGAAGGGCGACAACCTGTTCTCCTTCCAGACCGGTCGGCTGGTCGAGGGGCTGTACTTCGTGCAGGTGCGGCAGGGCGAGCTGACCGCAACGCGAAAACTCGTCGTGCAGCACTGATTTTCAGCAAGTTAGCATATAAAAAAGCCGCTTCGGGGTTGACCCGAGGCGGCTTTTTTCTTTTCCAAAAACTGAAAGCTCCCCTCACCTCAACAAAAACTTCCCCACCCGCCAGGCCGCCGACCACTCTTTTTGGATGCGGAAATAGGGCCGCTGCTCCGCCCCAAAGTTGCGCCGGACGCGCTCGATTCCCTCGACCATCGAGCCGAGGAAGTCGAACTCCGACACCCGAAGAACGTCGTGGGAAAACTTGACCAGCTCCCATGTCAGCCAGATGCCCGCACCGCTCGACCGCAGCCCGGGGTCGTCGCCCGCCATGAGTAGGTAGGCGGTCTCTTTGTCCCAAACAAGGTAGGCGGCCGAGTGGGCGTTGCCCGCCGCGTCCTCCGCGAGGAAGATTCGGCGAGAGCCATGCACGGCCAGCGAGTCATCGAGCTTTTTCAAAAAAGGGAAATCGAACGAAAGCCGCTGACCCTGCCGCCCGAGACCGAGCGAGTGGACGCGCCAAAACTCGTCGAGCGTCGCATCCTCGCGCAACCGGACGACCTCGGCCGCCCGGCGGATTTTGTTGTTCCGATAATCGGCGTCGACGTTTTGCCACACTGCTTCGAGGCCCCCGCCGAGCGGGATTCGATAGGAAAACCGCGTCGTCTGCCGAAAGCCCCGCCAGTGGAAGGGCAGCCAGTTCTGGTTTTGATAATGAAAGTCTTGCTCGAAAGCGGCCAGCTTGGGCAGTTGCGGAATCATCCCTTTCAATAAGCCGCCTTCTTTTCCCGCGACCTCTTTTGAAAAGAAAGGCCCCATCAACCGGCACAAATCAGGCATGGCGACGTACCGCCAGCCGCCGAATTTCTTCAAATAAAAAGGCCAGAGGCCGACAACGCGGCCGCCTTTTTCAGAGACTACGGCCGACCAGTTCTCCCTTCCGCCGCAGACCGCGTCGAGGTAAAAGGGCTGGTGAAAGAGCGGCACATCATTGTTTTGACTGCAAAAAAGCTCGTACAGCTCGCGCACCGATTTCATAAAAACGGGTTGTTCTCCATCTCGTGCCGGATGGTCGTCGTCGGGCCGTGCCCGGGGTAGACGACGGTCTCGGGCGGCAGCGCGAACAGCCGCTCCCGGATGCTTTTGAGCAACGTCTCGTGGTTGCCGCCGGGCAGGTCGGTGCGGCCGATGCTCTCAAAAAAAAGCACGTCGCCGCCGATGAGCGTCGCCTCTTTTTCCTCGAAAAAACAGAGCGAACCGGGCGAGTGGCCCGGCGCGAGGATGGCGCGGAGGGTTGTTTTTCCAAAGGTGACGAGGTCGCCGTCGCCGATGAAGCCGCCCGGTTCCGGCTGCGAGGCCACGACCGGCACGCCGAATTTACGGCACGAGTCCTCGAAACGGGCCAGAACTGGGATTTCCAGCCGGTGGATTTCGAGCGGCAGGCCCCATTTCTCGGCCGCCCAGCGGTTGCCGAAGACGTGGTCGAGGTGGCAGTGCGTGTTGATGAGCCGCCGCACTGTCAGGCCGTTCTTCTCGACGAAGCCGACAAGTGCCCGCCACTCGCGGTCGTCCCAGCAGCCGGGGTCGAAGAGGGCGGCCTCGCCCGTCTCGTCGAAGGCAAGGATGGTGTTCTCGGCGAAAGGGTTGAACTCGAAGCTGTGTACCGTCATCCGTCAAAATTTCGGCGGCAAACATACCCGTTGGCCAACCGACAGCCGGTGAAAACCTATTTCTTGAAAGCCGCCGGATCCATCTCCATCGCCCGGGCCTGCATCTCCTTGCCCTTCGCCGCGTCGCCCGCGAAGGTCCACGCGGTGCCGAGGTCGAACAGGGCGCGGGCGTTCTTCGGCTGCGCCTCCACCACTTTTTGAAAGAAGCCGATGGCCGCCTGGTGGTTGCCAAGGATGCCGTTGGCCACGCCGAGCAGGCGGACGGTCTCCATGTCGGTCGGGTTGAGCTGGTAGCTTTCGTTGAGGAGCTTGAGCGCTTTTGCAGCGTCGTGCTGCTGCTCGCCCGCCTGTTTCCCGCCCTCGCGGAGGGTGATGGCGAGGTTGCCCTTCGCCTCCTTGTAGTCGGGATCGAGGCGCAGGGCCTCGCGGTAGTATTCGACCGACTTGTCGTACTGCTTGGCGTAGTTGTAGTCGTTGCCGAGCAAGAGAAAGGCGTTCTTGTAGGTCGGGTGGATCTTGACTGCGTTGTTGAGGTGGACGGCGGCTCGGGCCAGCAGGTCGGCCTTTTTGGCCTCATCCTTTTCTTTGAAAGCCTGGTCGACGAGGGTTCCTCCCGCCGCGTTGCAGAGCTTCGCGCTGTTCTTCGAGGTCTCGATGTCGGTCAAAAAGATGCGGTCGTTCGACTGCCAGACCGGGTTCCGAGTGATGGTTTTCAATGAAAAAAGTGCGGCCAAAACCCCGACGACGGCCAGCGGCGCGGCCATGCTTTTCGAGTTTTTGAAAAGAAAGAACACCAGCCAAGCCACCCCGAAACACCATCCGACCGATGGCATGAAGGCAAACCGCTCGCCCATGTTCGTGCCGACGGGAAAGACGACGTTCGACACGATCGACAGGCTCATCAGATAGAAAAGGATGGAAAAACTGACCACCCGGCTCGTCTTCCAGCACCTCACCGCCAGCCAGCCGAGCGCGACGTAAAGCAAAAGGCTGCCCATCGCCCCCGCGCTCGACATCTGCTGGATGTCGATGTGGCGCGGGTAGTAGTCGTGCGTCAGGGTGATGGGCGCAAAGAGCAGTTGGACGTACTTGCCGAGGGTGAAAAGGATGGTCGCCGCCCGCTCGCCCGCGTCGAACTTGACCCACTCGCCGTTGACAAGCTTCAGGAACGGGTTGTTCATCAATTCCATCGGCTCGGCCCCGAAATGGAAGCCGAGGATGCTCGTTCGGATGGCGAAGAAGACGGCGAAGGCTGCAAGGAACGGAACCGTCCGGGCCAGGCTCTTAGCCCAGCCGAGGTTGGTGAAAAGCACGAGCGCGACGGGGATGATGCCCAAGAACGTCACCGCGTTTTCTTTTGAGAGCATCGCCAAAAAAAGGATTCCGGCTGCCAGCCAGTTCTCCATCACCGTCCCCGCTCGGGCGGATTTCACGGCGAAAAAGAGGGCCGTCAGGCTCAAAAGGAGGGTGGTTATCTCGTCGCAGCCCTTCACGTTCGCCACGACCTCCGTGTGGATGGGGTGCGCGGCAAAGAGGATGGCGGCGGCGAAAGGGACGTAATTTTCCATCACAACTCCCTGACCCTCAAGCAGTTGCCTCAAAACCCGGTAGAGGACGACGCAGCAAGCCGCGAACAGCAAGACCGTCAGCAGGTGAAAAACAAACGGCGAGTGCGTCACCTGCCACAGACAGGCGAACAGGACGAGCGTCAGCGGGCGGTAGCGGCCGCCGGAGACGAGGGCCTCCTTCCCGCGCTCTTTGAAGAAGCCGTAAAAAGTGTCCTCCGTCAAGATGCCGCCGATGCCCGAGACGCCCTTCGAGGTGAACATGTTGTCGGTGATGACGATGGCGTCGTCCATCACGAACTCGTGCCAGAGGGTGTTCGCGTAGAGCAAAAAGGCGAAGCCGAAGATGATGAGCGACGAGTTCAGAAGGCCGAGCACCGGGAGCCAGCCGTCGGCCGAGGCCTCGGATTGGGGGGCTTGATGGCTTGCCGGTTTGGCGGCGGCGGAGGGTCGGTTCGGTCTGTTTTGCTTGGCCATTTTTTCAGAAAAGAAGGACGTGATTGACGAGGCAATATTAGCAAGCCCTCCAAACCCAATGCCGCCGCACGCCCTCCGAATCGGGGCGCAAACGGAATCTCGACACTCGGCACTCGGCACTCGGCACTAAAAAGTATGTTTGCCCGGTCAAAAACACTCATACCAATGGCAGCAACTCCGGGCGTCCAAACAGACAAGGCGCACATCTTTTATGTGGAGGACGACGAGTCGCTCTCCTTCGTCACCCGAGACAACCTCGAAATCGCGGGCTACAAAATCACCCACGTGGCCGACGGGGGCGAGGCTTTGAAGGTGCTGAAAAGCGGCCAAAAGTTCGACCTCTACATCTTCGACGTGATGCTGCCGGAGGTCGACGGCTTCTCGCTGGCGCAGGAGGTCAGGAAGCGCGACGAGCAGGTGGCCATCATCTTTCTGACCGCGAAAAGCCTCAAACAGGACAAGATCCACGGCCTCACGCTCGGCGGCGACGACTACATCACGAAGCCGTTTTCGATTGAGGAACTCATCCTGAAGGTCGAAATCTTCCTCCGCCGGACGAAGTACGCCAACATGCTCCGCGCCTCCACGCCGGTCAACATCGGCAAGTACGAGTTCGACCACCGCAACCTCAACCTCGCCCTGGGCGAGTCCAACGAGACGCTCACCCAGCGAGAGGCCGACCTGCTGAAACTGCTCTACGAGAACAGGAATCAGGTCATCCGCCGCAGCTACATCCTCGAAACGCTCTGGGGGAAGGACGACTACTTCCTCGGCCGCTCGCTCGACGTGTTCGTTTCGCGGCTGCGCAAGTTCCTCTCGCAGGATCCGGAGCTGAAAATCGAGAACATTCACGGCGTGGGCTTCCGATTCCACTGCGAATGACCGAGGCGGCGACATCGACGGCCAATTCCATGAAAACAGGCCATATTCCGCACAAAAACGGGCGTTTTCACTACATCACATTCGGCAACGGCCCGCGCCTGCTCGTCGCCCTTCACGGTTTCGCCGACCGGGCGCGGATGTTCTCCGTCCTCGAGCCCGCCCTATCCGCGACGCACACGGTCTATGCCATCGACCTGCCGTGGCACGGCCAGACAGAGTGGCCGCACGACCACATCGAGAAAAAAGACCTTCTTGCCTGCATCCAGTTTTTGATGGAAAAAGAGGGCCGCGACCGCCTCGAACTGATGGGCTTCAGCTTCGGCGGCCGCATGGTGCAGGCGATGCTGCCCGACCTCATCGACCGCCTCGACCGCCTCTGGCTCATCTCGCCCGACGGCGTGAAGACGACCGGCATGAGCACGGCCGTGCGCACCCCGATGCCCGTGCGGCGGTTCATGAAAAGGTCCACGCAGCGGCCCGGCTGGTTCCTCTCGCTCGTGAAATTCGGGGAAAGGACGCGCCTCGTCCACCGACTCATCTCCCATTTCCTGCACCACAACCTCACCCGGCCCGAGCGGCGCGAGCGGTGTTTCGGGCTGTGGCTCTCGCTCAACGAGTTCTACATCCGTCGCCGCCGCATCAAAAAACTGCTGGCCGAGAGCCGTCTGCCCGTCGTCCTTTTTTATGGGGAAAAAGACCCGATGATAAAGCTCCACACCGTCGAAAAGATGGCCGAGGGCCTGCCCAACGTGCGGCACTTCAAGCTGCCCGGTGGCCACCGGCTCGTCGGCGAGGAGCTGGCCGGACTGTTGGCGACCATCTTGTAGGCCTTGGTCTTGCCGTCCATCCGAAATCCGAAATCCGACATGAAGGACTACCTCTCGCTCATCAAGTTCAGCCACACCATTTTCGCCATGCCCTTCGCGATGGTCGGCTTCTTCGCCGCGTGGAAGGTGGGCGGCGGACAGCTCGAGTGGCGGCTGCTCCTGCTCGTCGTCCTCTGCATGGTCTTCGCCCGCTCGGCCGCGATGGCCTTCAACCGCTGGCTCGACCGCGACATCGACGCCCGCAACCCGCGCACCGCCGTCCGCGAGATACCGGCGGGGGTTGTTGCGGCCAGCTCGGCACTGGTCTTCGTGGTCGTAAACTGCGCCGCGTTCATGCTCTCGGCATGGCTGATAAACCCGCTCTGCGGCGCGCTCTCGCCGGTCGCGCTGGCCGTTGTGCTCGGGTATTCCTACACAAAACGGTTCACCTGGCTTTGCCACCTCGTCCTCGGACTGGGCCTGTCGTTGGCGCCCGTCGGCGCGTGGCTGGCCGTCGCCGGCCGGTTCGACTGGCCGCCCATTTTCTATGGCCTCGCCGTTTTGACGTGGGTCGCCGGGTTCGACATCATCTACGCCCTGCAGGACGAGGCCTTCGACCGCAGCCAAAACCTCCATTCCATTCCGGTTTTTTTGGGGAAAAGCCGCGCACTCCGCGCCTCCGAGCTGCTGCACGCGCTCTCGGCAGCGGCCCTGCTGACGGCCAATTTCTTGTTGAAAAAACAGCTTCCCGGCATCCTCGGCCCGCTGCACTGGCTCGGCACGGCCATCTTTTTGGGGATGCTCGTCTGGCAGCACCGCCTCGTCAAACCGGACGATTTGAGCCGCGTCAACCTCGCCTTCATGACAACGAACGGGGTGGCGAGCCTCGTCTTCGGGGCTTGTCAAGTGGTCGACCTTCTTTTTTGAAGACAAATGGCGAACCCGGGAGGCCCGGATTCGCCATTTGTAGTTCGCCATTGAAAAAAATCAGGGTTTGACGACCATCAGCCGCTTCGTGCCGATGATGTTGCCCTTTGCATCGGTCAGGCTGTAGAGGTAGGTCCCCTTTTTGAAGTCGACGAGTTCGAGGCGGATTTTCTTGTTGCCGCCCGCGATTTGGTGGTCTTGACGCCAGACGACGTCGCCGAGGATGTTGTACAGTTTGAGGGTGTATTTCCCGTCCGGCACATTGCTGCAATGGAAAATCGTGTACTCGACGGCCGGGTTCGGATAGGCCTGCACGGTCGGGCGGGCGAGGGTCGTCGAGGTCGGCTCGGTCGAGGCGGTGGTCGCGCCTCGCTTGTAGCGGACGGAGGTGGCCTTTGTCTCGTCGTTGTTCATCGTGACAACGGCGACTGCCTCCTTGTCGTTCTCCGAGAAATAGTTGTAGGTGATGGTCGTGTCGAGGCCCGCGCCGGGCAGGGGGAAAGGCGAGGGTATCCAGCTCGGCGGGAACTTGAGGTGCAGGTCGAACTTGGTGTTCGTCTGCTCGAAGCGCTTCTCGCGCAGCACGGCATGGGTGAAGGCGGGGAGCTTGATGCTGCCCCAGGCGTCGACGAAGTCGAGTCGCTCGAAGTGTACGCCGATGCGCACCGAGTCGAAGAGGCTGCCGAGGCCCATCGTGAGCGAGTCGGGCAGGGCGGTCAGCGGGAAGGTGACGGCGAGGTCGGTCTTTTCCTGGTTGGGGAAGCCGCCGAAGGTCATCGGCGCGCGCCGCTGGGCGACGGGCGGGCTGAACAGGAGGTTGAGCGGCAGCCCTGCCGGCCCGCCGCCGGTGTACCCGATGACCTCGAAGCGCGTCGGCTTGGTGTTGTAGTAGGTCTCGTTGCCCGCCTGTCCGATGCTGACCAGTTCGGCCCCGGGAAACCCGGCCGAGTTCTGACCTTCGGAGGCTGGGCGATAGACGGTCTGGCCGTCGTTGACGGAGCCGAGCGAGGCATAGTCCCAGACCTGGTTGCCGCCGGGCAGGCCGGGCGCGACGTTGGAGAAGGTGTCTATCGAGAAGCGCACGGTGTCGCCCGCGACGGGGAAGGCGGTGGCCGTGACGGTTATCTGCCCGAAGGCTTTCAAAATGGAGGCCGCGAGGACGGCGGTGAGGTATAAGCTCATTTTCATGTTGCGAGATTTTGACGGGCCGAACCGGCTCGGACTGGCTGCAAAAATTGCCAAAAAGGGCGGGATGGGGCGAGAGAGTCCCGTTTTTTAACGATTTTGACACAACAGGCCAATCCCGAATGGCCCCGCCTCGGCAGCGCGAGGGCTAACAAAAGGTTTTGTTGCATTTTCACCCCCCTAAACATCATCATTCAACATGAAGCGGACCAGCCTCGCCTTTCTCGCCCTGACCGGCGTCCTCCTCGTCATATTTTACCTCGGCTTTCGGCAGTCTTCCAAAAAGACGGTCGAGCGGCCCAACGATCCATTCGTGTTCCGCAGCGTCGTCGACAAGCGGCCGCGCATGGTCACCATCGCGCTCTCCGAAAACCTCTGGGCCTGCTATTCCGCTGATTCTTGCAGTCTCTACAAAGTTTGGAAGGGCGGCATGGACTTCAGCGGCGCCGTCTACAACATGAGGCACGGGCCGCAGCCGCTCACCGTCGGCGATGCGTGGTTCGTCAACCGGCACCCGAGGCCGTGGCGCGTCGAGATAGGCGACGCATCCGAGCGGCCCGAGGTTGATTTTAAAGGCCACCGTCTTTGCTGCGGCGTGGCGGAGATTTACTACGACCTCGTGCTGAAAAGCGGGCAGAGAATCCGCGTCAACGAGCGCCCCGAGGTCGCAGAGCGGGACGGGCAAACGGGGTTCGAGCGGCGGTTTTCGATTGAAAATGCGCCGGCCGGGGCCTCCGTCTATTTGGAATCGAACGCCGCCAGCATCCCCTCGACTGGCAGCATCGAGGTCGAAAACGGGAAGTTTTCTATCAAAAAAGAAGAAAAAACGGGCGACGGCAAGCTCTCCACCCTCGACGTGGACGGCGAACTGCAGCTTTCATCGAATGGCGCGACGACCGTCCGTACCTGGTTCGTCGGCCGACCGATGATCGAGAACCCGAACAACCGCGACCTCGTCGCCGAGCTGGCCCGCCTCTCGCCCGGCGAGCGCGTCATGGCCCGCAGCGACTGCCGCACCTGTCACAACGCGACCGAGCGAACCGTTGGCCCGGCCTACGCCGAGATTGCCAAAAAGTACCTCAACACGACGGAAAACGTCGAGAAGCTGGCCGCGAAGGTCAAATCTGGCGGCGCGGGCGTCTGGGGCGCGGCGGCGATGTCGGCACACCCGAATTTGTCGGACGACGACCTGCGGACGGTTGTCCAGTTCGTCATGGATTTTGACAAAAGCGACGACCAGGGCGAAGGAAAACGGGGCGGCAACGCGCCCTCCAAAGTTTTCAAAGCCGACGAGACCATCGATTTGGAGCGGCTCGCGTCTGGCCTTGTGGCCACGTCGTGGCAGCTCGAAAAAGACCCGGCCAGCTTCAAGAACATCGACTGGTCAGCCAAGCCGAAGCTCGCGGGCGTCGTCGAGAACGTCAACCTCGTCGACCCCGACTTTGCCGCGCTCGGGCTGGCCGACAACTTCGCCACCCGCCTCGAAGGCTATCTCAACCTCAACGAGGACAAGAACATCGACCTCCGCGTCATCTCCGACGACGGCTCGCAGGTCTGGCTGGACGGCCAGCTGCTTATCGACAATGACGGCTACCACGGCATGGACCCGGCCGACGCGGAGGTTCAATTGAAAAAGGGCCTGCACCGCATCCGCGTCGACCATTGGCAAGGCGGCGGAGGGCGCGGCGTGCAGCTTTGGTGGGCACCGCACGGCAGCACAGGCTTCGAGCTGGTCAAACCGGCGTTTTTTCAACATGGAAAACTGGAAGGCGCGGCCGAAAAGAGGTTCGGCGGCGCAGCCGTCCAAATCCCCGGCGACGGGCTGCCGCTCAACGAGGTCCACCCATCTTACACGATTTCGCAGGCGCGGCCCGACTGGTTTTTGCCTAAAGTGGGCGGGATGGATTTCGATTCAAAAGGAAACCTCTACGTCTCGACATGGGACGCGAGCGGCTCGATTTACCGCCTGACGGGAACCGAAACGGGCGACCCGAAGCACATCAAAGCTGTCCAAATCGCAAAGGGCCTGGCCGAGCCGCTGGGAGTGAAAGTTGTGGACGACACGCTCTTTGTCCTGCAAAAACAGGAAATCACCAAGCTCGTCGACACCGACGGCGACGGCATCATCGACGACTACCAGAGCTTCGCAAAAGGCTGGCGGGCCTCGGCCAATTTCCACGAGTTCAGTTTCGGGCTGGCCTATAAAGACGGCTATTTCTACGCCACCCTCTCGACCGCCATCAACCCCGGCGGCGCCAGCACGCGGCCGCAGATCCCCGACCGGGGGAAGGTGGTGAAAGTCGACCGGAAGACCGGCGCGGTCGAGTACATCGCCAGCGGCCTGCGGACGCCCAACGGCATCGGCATCGGCTCCGACGGCGAGCTTTTCGTGGCCGACAATCAGGGCGACTGGCTGCCCTCGTGCAAGATCGTCCACGTCAAAAAGGGCGCGTTTTACAACTCCTATTCGACAGATTCCATCTCAAACGCGGGCAAACCTGTGCAGCAGCCAGTCGTCTGGTTCCCGCAGGACGAGATTGGGAACTCGACCTCGCAGCCCTCTTTTTTCAACGACGACAGCCCGTACAAAGGGCAGATGCTGGCGGGCGATGTCTGCTACGGTGGACTCCAAAGGGTGTTCACGGAGAAGGTCGACGGCGAGTATCAGGGCTGTGTTTTCAAGTTCACGCAAGGCCTCGAGGGCGGGACGAACCGCGTCTGCTGGGGGCCGGACGGTGCGCTCTACGTCGGCTGCATCGGCAACCCGGGCAACTGGGGGCAGGCGGGAAAGCTCTGGTACGGCCTCCAGCGGCTGAAATTCAACGGGCAGTCAACTTTTGAGATGCTGGCCGTGCGGGCGAAGTCGGACGGGGTTGAAATCGAGTTCACCGAACCCTTGCAAGAAGGCGACGGCTGGAACCCGGCCGACTATCAGGTGAAACAATGGTGGTACAAACCGACCATCAAGTACGGCGGCCCGAAGATGGACGAGGCCGCGCTGCCCGTCCGCTCGGCGAGCGTCTCGGCAGACAGGCGGAAGGTGTTTCTCGAAATCCCCGGCATCGAGGCAGGCCACGTCGTCTATCTCCGTTTGAAAAACACCTTGTCGAGCGAGCTTGACCACGACATCTGGACGACGGAGGCCTATTACAACATGAACAAAATACCCGTCGGCCAGCCCGGATTTCGCGCGGCCGCGCCGCCGGTCGAGGCCCTGGTGGGCGACAACGAGCTTTCCGCGAGGGAGAAAAAACAGGGCTTTCAGCTTCTTTTCGATGGAAAATCAATGGCTGGCTGGCGCAATTTCAAAAAGGAGACCATCGGCAAAAGCTGGGTCGTCGACGAGAACGCCATCCACCTCGACGCCCGCCCGCTGGCCGCCGGAAAGTGGCATACCGACGACGGCGGCGACATCGTCACGGCCGACGAGTTCGAGAACTTCGACCTGCGGCTCGACTGGAAAATCGCGCCGTGCGGCAACTCGGGCATCTTCTTCAACGTGACGGAGGGCCAGTTCGACTACGGCTGGCAGACCGGCCCCGAGATGCAGGTTTTGGACAACGCCTGCCACCCCGATGCGAAAATCCCGATGCACCGGGCGGGCGATTTGTACGACCTCATCGCGTCGAAAACGGAGACAGTCCGACCGGCGGGCGA
>JBGAWE010000039.1:0-25898 GCA_044227705.1 Saprospiraceae bacterium | reverse complement strand
GGTCGTGAAGGACTTGAAGTCGGTGAAAAGCACGCTCACCTCCTCGAACCGCTGTGCCCGCGCCCGGCCCTCGGCCTTCAGCTCCTCGGCTATTTTCTCTGGTAAAATATTGAGTAACAGCCCGTCCGACCGCGCCCGCTCGCGCTCGATGACGGCGTTCTGGCTGGCCAGTTGCTCGTTGGCCCGGCGGCGGATTCTGTTCCTGTTGTACAAAAGGAGGGAG
Source organism: Saprospiraceae bacterium (assembly GCA_044227705.1). Taxonomy (GTDB): domain Bacteria; phylum Bacteroidota; class Bacteroidia; order Chitinophagales; family Saprospiraceae; genus JANOQP01. The sequence goes on along the minus strand of JBGAWE010000039.1, from coordinate 25,675 downwards.
AGCAGCACCAGCCCGATCGCCCCGCCGAGCAGGCCTTTTTGCCGAAGGCTCGCCTTTTCGAGTTCCGCGTCGCGGAGTTTCAGGGCGGCGGTCTGCTGTTCGAGGGCCTGCTGTTTTTTTTGGTCGCCGTAGATCAGGTCGCGCCGCTCGAAGTCCTTTGCTCGAGTTTCCGAGAGCCGCGTCCAGCGCATCTCGTCATACTCTTTCCGAAGGTCAAATGCCTTTTTGAAATCGCCGAGGTTGGCCCAGACCTCGGCGAGGTCTTTCAGGGCTTTCTGCTGATATTTCTCGTCGCCCGTCTCGCGGGCCAGCGACTGGTACTTTTCATAGAAAACCAGTGCCTCGCGCGGCTTCCCCTGCCGCCGCAGCACGTCGCCGATGATGTTGAAACAGATGAGGCGGCCCTGCGGCGAGCCGATTTTCTCATAGATTTTCAACGCCTGCTGGACAAAGGCCATCGCCTCTGCCAGCCGGTCCTCGTGCTTGCGCAGCTCGGCGAGGTTCGAGAGGACGTCAGCCGTGCCCTCCTCGTCGCCGTCCTTTTGCCGCGCGGCGAGTGCTTTTTGGTAAAAACTGTCGGCCTCCGCAAATTTCTTCTGCTCGTCGAGGACGTTGGCAAGGTCGTTCCAAGCATCGGCCAGCTTGGCCTCGTCGCCCTCCAACTGCCTGATCTTCAACGCCTTGCGGTAAAAACTCTCGGCCTGCCGAAAGTCCTCCAGCTCGAACTGGATGTTGCCGAGCATCGCGTAGGCCCGCGCCTGCCCGCCGAGGTCGCCGAGCTTTTCGACGAGGGGCAGGTAGTCGTAGACGGCGCGGTTGGCCTCCGGGTAGTTGCCCATCGCCTCGTGGACGGTGGCCATGTTGAACTGCGTCCGAGCGACCCGCGAGGAGTCGCCGAGCTGCTCGGCCAGGCGGAGGCTTTTTTGAAAAAAATCGAGGGCGCCGACGTAGTCGCCCCGCGTTTCGGCGAGGTTGCCGAGGTTGTTGAGGGTGCGCGACTGGGCCGCCCGGTCTCCGCTCAACTCCCTGATTTTCAACGCCTTGTGGTAAAAAGAATCGGCTGCGGCCAGGTCGCCGCTCATCTCCTCGACAACGGCGAGGTGGTTCCAAGCGGTCGATTCCCCTTTTTGAAAACGGAGGCTCTGGGCGAGGTCGATGGCCTGTCGGAGGCGGGCTTTTGCCTTCTCGGGTTCGTCCTCCTTCAGCTCCCAGGCGAGGTCGGTGAGGAGGTTGACGCGGGCGGTGTCGGGCGGGGTTTTCGAGAGGAGGGCTTCGAGGGAGTCGGGGGCTTGGGCGGCCAGTTTTTGAAAGAAAAAACAGGCCGCGAGAACGAGGAGGATGCAGACAACGGGCGGGCGCTCAACGGCCCGGCCGCTGCTCTTTTCCATGAAATGTCGATTTGCGAGAGGCCGCATCGCTCCTTTTTTGGCGCGAAAAGTATCAAAGAAAACCGGGCGGCCCGGCTTCGTCGGGCTTCGCGCACAGCCCTTGCTCACCTCACCACCGTCACGTCGCCCTTGAACACCTCCACCGACCCGTCCGGCAGCAACGCCTCGAACCAGTAGACATAGACCCCCGGCTGCACCCGCTGCCCCCGGAAGCCGCCGTCCCAGCCCGCCGACGGGTCGTTCGTCGGCAGCTCCTTCGTGCTGAAAAGCGACTCGCCCCAGCGGTCGTAGACGTGGAAATTCCGAACCGATTTCAGCTCCGGCCCCGAGAAGACGACGAAGCCGCCCTTGTCGAAATCGATGGCGTTCGGCACATAAACATTGGTTTTTCGGCTGATTTTGACCAAAACCTCGCCGGTCGCCGGGCAGCCGTCCGCGTCGAAGGCGGTGACGGAAATCGTCCCGTTCGCCGTCGGCGCGAAGGTCGGCGAGAGGCAGTCGCCGCAGGAAAGGGCGAACGGCGAGTCGAACGAAACGGAGTCGATTGGGAAATTGCCCGACACATCGAGGCCGAGCGGCTGGCCGTATTTTCCGTCGAGCTGGGCGGGCAAGTCGAGAACAAGGCCGGGCTTCAACTGGAAAATGGTTTTGATGGTCACGAGGCTGTCGCAGCCAAACGAGGTCTGCAGGTTCAAGACCGTCTCGCCGACCTCGGCGGTTTTGCAGGTGAACTTTTCGACCGTCGTCGAGGCAGCCGGTTTTTCAAAAACCTCGGTCGAGGCGGAGGCCGTGCAGCCGTTCGCATCGGTCACGGTGACGGTGTAAGAGCCTGATTGCGAGGCGGTTATGCTCTGCCCGGCCGCCCCGTTCGACCATGAAAAACTGCCCGCGCTGCCCGTCGCCGTCAAGACGGTCGAGCTGTTTTCACAGAAAAAGAGGTCGCCCAAAATCGTCACGACGGCGGGCGGAACGGCCTCGATGTCGATGCTCGCCGAAGCGGTGCAGCCGTTCGCATCGGTCACGGTCAGCCCGAAAGTTCCTGTTTGGAAGACGGTCAAAGAGGCGAGGCTGGAGCCGTCCGACCATTTGTATTTTGAAAAAACACCGGCCGAGTTGATGGTCACCGAGCTGCCGTCGCAGAGGATTTCGTTGACCGTCAAAACGGGAGGAGTGGGCGGCGAGACGACCGTCACCTGCGCCGTCGCCGTGCCGCTGCAACCGCTCCCGTCGCTGACCGTCACCGCGTAAACGCCTGATTGCGAGACAGTTACGACCTGTCCAGCCTGTCCGCTGGACCATTGGTAGTTTTGAAAACCGGCTCCCGCGTCGAGCGTCGCTAGCCCGTCGCAGTTGCCCGGCTGGACGGCGATGGAGGTCGTCAAGCTTGCAAGGTTTTCAACCAAAACAGAGGCCGTCGCCGTGCATCCGTTCGCATCCGTCGCGGTGACCGAGAAGCTGCCTGCGCCCACCGAGCCGAGGGTCTGCGAGGTCGTGCCGTTGCTCCATTTATAGGAGGGAAAACCGGCCGTTGCGGTCAGCGTCGTCGTCGAGCCGGGGCAGATTTTCAGCACACCAGAAATCGCCACCGTCGGCTGCGCCGGGATGTTGATGACCGTCTGGCTCGCCGAGCCGGTGCAGCCCGTGCCGTCGCTGACCGTCACGACGTAAGTGCCTGATTGCGAGACGGTTAGCGTCTGCCCGGAAGTCCCGTTCGACCACGAATAGGTTGCGTAACCGGCCCCCGCGTCGAGCGTCAGCTTGCCGTCGCAGTTGTACGGAAGCTGCACGATGGCGGGCGAGAGGCTTGCCCCGATGGTCAAATTGATGTCGTCGAAACCGGTGCAGCCGTTCGCGTCGGTGACGGTCACGCTGAAGTTTCCAGCCGTTGAGGCGGTGATGCTCGCCGTCGCCGCGCCGGTTGACCAGAGGTACTTTTGAAAGACTTGACTTGTTGAAAAAACAGCCGTCGAGCCGGTGCAAATCGAGGTCGGCCCGGTGACGACCGGCTGCGGGTTCGGATTGACAACGACGGCCACAGAAGCTGTCGCCGTGCAGCCGAGGCCGTCCGTCGCGGTGACGGAAATGTTGCCGCCCGAACTGTTGGAGATCGAGGCCGAAGCCCCGCCCGTCGACCAGTTGTAGCTCGAAAAACCGGCGGTCGCCGACAGCGTCGTCGAGGAGTTTTGACAGAAAGAGAGGTTGCCCGAGATGGCCACCGTCGGCTGCTGCGGGACATTTACGGAAAGGCTGGCCGTGCCGGTGCAGCCGCCCGCGTCGCTCACCGTCACATCATAAGTGCCTGATTGCGAGGCGGTTAAAGTCTGCGCGAAAACTCCGTTCGACCACGAATAGGTCTGAAAGCCCGGCCCAGCGTCGAGCGTTATTTGCCCGTCGCAATTGTACGGAAGCTGCGCGATGGCGGGCGAGAGGCCGGTCGAGACCGAGACCGTCTGGCTGGCCACGCCGGTGCAGCCGCCCGCGCCGCTGACGGTCACGCTGAATGTCCCGGCCGCGCCGACGGTGATGCTCTGCGCGGTCGCACCGGTCGACCAGAGGTAGTTTTGAAATGGCTGGCTGGTGGAGAGCACGGCCGTCGAGCCGCTGCAAATCGTCGTCGGCCCGGCAATCTGGGGCGCAGGCGACGGGAGGTTTTCAACCAGAACGAATGCGTAGGAGGTGCAGCCGTTCGCGTCCGTCGCCGTCACTACGAAGCTGCCCGCGCCCACCGCTGCGAGGGTCGCCGTCGTCGCGCCGTTGCTCCATTTATAGGTTTGGAAACCTGGCGTTGCCGCCAGCGACGTCGTCGAGCCGGGGCAGATTTTCAGCACGCCCGTGATGGCCACTACCGGCTGCGCCGGGATGCTGACGGAAAGGGCCGTCGAGCCGCTGCAGCCAGCCCCATCGCTGACCGTTACGGCGTAAGTGCCTGATTGCGAGACGGTTAGCGTCTGCTCGGAAGTCCCGTTCGACCAAGAATAGGTTGCAAAACCGGCTCCCGCGTCGAGCGTCAACTTGCCGTTGCAGTTGTACGGAAGCTGCGTGATGGTCGGCTGGAGGCTGTTCGCAATGGTCAAACTCTGGCTGGCCGTGCCGGTGCAGCCGTTCGCCGCAGTGACCGTCACCGAGTACGTCCCCGCTTGGCTGACGGTGATGGTCGGGTCGGTCGCCGAGTTGCTCCATGAAAATTGGGAATAGCCCCCCGGCACCGAGAACGTCGCCGAACCCGCCAGACAAATCTGGCTCGGCCCGGCGATGACCGGCTGCGGCGAGGCGAGGCCGCTGACCGCGAAACTGGCCGTCGCCGTGCAGCCGACGCCGTCCGTCGCGGTGACGGAGAAGCTGCCCGGCGCGGAGGCGGTGATGCTCTGCGCGCTGCTCGCGTTGCTCCACAAATAGCTCGGGAATGTGCCGCTGGCGGTCAAAACCGAGCTTTCTCCATCGCATATGTCGCCGTCGCCGCTAATCGATACGGTCGGCGCGGGCGGGATGACTGCTGTGAAACTGGCCGCGCCTGGCCGTTGCACGAGTACGGTGCGGCCGCGATGGTCGGCGCGGGCGGCTGGTTGATGGTCAAAACCTGCGAATCGGAGCCTGTGCAACCAGCCGCGTTCGTCACGGTTACGGAATAGCTGCCGCCCGTGATGACCGAAATTGAGGCGGCCATCTCGCTGTTCGACCATAAAATTTGAGAAAAAGGCCCGCCCGCGGCTGTCAAAGTCGCCGATTGGCCCGAGCAAACAGCGGCCGGGCCGGTGATGTCGGCGACGGGCGCGGCAGCCGTCGTAGTGGTGAAACTCGCCGTCGCCGTGCAGCCCGCCGCGTTCGTCGCGGTGACCGAGAAGGTTCCGGCTGTCGTTGCGTCGATGCTCTGCGTGGTCGCGCCGCCCGTCCAGAGATAGTTTGAAAAACCGGCGGTGGCTGTCAGCGTGGAAGTCGAGCCGGGGCAAAGCGCCGGGTTTCCGGTTATTGAAACCGTCGGCGCGGTCGGGATGGTGAGGGTAAAATCATCGACACCCGTGCAGCCTTGCGCGTTGGAGACCGTGACGGAATAGGTGCCGTTAGCCGAAAAGGTGGCCGTCGGGTTGGAGCCGCCGCCGTTCGACCACGAATAGCTCGAAAAACCGGCCCCGGCCGAGAGGGTCGCCGAGCCGTTGCAGCCGGTCGGCAGCTGGTCGATGTTGACATTGAGCAACGGGGCAGCCTCGACCGTTGTCGTGCCGGTTCCGGTGCAGCCCGCCGCGTTCGTCACGGTGACAGAATAATCGCCCGCCGCCGAGACGGTGATGGTCGGCGTGGTCGCGCTGTTGCTCCACAGATAGCTCGAATAGGCTTGTTGCGTGGCCACGACGGCCGTGCCGCCGGGGCAGATGGTCGGCTCCGTGAGCACCGGCTCGGGCGCGGCGACGACGTTGAGCGTGATGGTCGCGAGGGCGGGACAGCCCTGCGCGGCGAGTTTTTCAGTTGAAAAAAGGAAGGCGGCGACGGCGAGCGGAATGGCGATGTGGCGCATGGCTGGGCGGGTTGAGATCCGGACTGGAGGCACGTTTTTTTCAGCCACGAAATTCACAAATTTCACGAAATGAAGTGTTGAGGCTGCTTTTTCCAGTAATTTTTGAAATTCGTGGCTGAAAAAATCACGACCATGAAACAGCCCGCCATCCTCCTCGCCGTCCTCTTTTTTTTGAAAACCCCGCTCGCCGCGCAGACCTTCAACGGCACGGGCGGCCTACTCGTCCCGCCCGGCGCGCCCTCGGTCACGACGGGCACGACCATTTCCAACTGCGACGTCTCGGGCGTCGGCGTCCTCGGCGGCTGCAAAAAGATAGACAAGGTGACCATCAACCTCAACCACACCTGGGACGGCGAGCTGGGCATCTTCCTCATCGGCCCCGGCGGGCAGGTGCTCGAGCTTTCCACCGGCAACGGCGGCGGGAACGACAACTACTCGAACACCATGTTCACGGACAACGCGCCGACCTTCATCACGGCCGGTGCACCGCCGTTCGCTGGCACCTTCCGGCCCGAGGGGCGGCAGACGAGCCTCACCCCGCCCTACTCCAACGCGCCGCCGCTCGGCACCTTCACCTTCGCCAACACCTTCGACGGGACGGACGCGGACGGCACTTGGCAACTTTACATCAATGATTTTTTAGGAGCCGATTGGGGGACGCTCATTTCGTGGAGCATCACCTTCTCCGGCAGCGGCCCCGGCCTCTCGGCCTCGCTGACGGCCACGCCGACCCCCATCTGCGCGGGCGCGACAGGGCAGGCGACCCTCAAACTGACCTTCTCCGGCGCGACACCCGCCGGGACGACCTACAACGTCGTCATCGCCGCCGCGCCTGGCGGCAACCTCAATTACAGCAACATCACCCCGACCGGCACCGTCTGGACGGTCAACATCCCCCTGCCGACCGCGACGACGACCTACACCCTCACCTCCATCACCTCGAGCGCTGGCTGCCCGCCGACCGTCGGCTCGCCGTCGGAGGCGGAAATCGTGGTGGTCCCCATCCCGATGGCCGCGATTTCGGGCGATTTGAGCATCTGCAACGGCGAGTCGACCGAGCTGACCGGCTCGGGCGGCGGCACATACCATTGGTCGACCGGCTCGAACTCGGACGTCATCACCGTCTCGCCGACCTCCAACCAGACCTACTCGCTGACCGTCACCTCCGATGTGGGCGGCTGCACAGCGACGGCCTCCGTGCCGGTCGTCGTCCATCCAAAGCCGGCCATCTCGCTGGCCGCGCCGCCCAACATCTGCGACGGCGGCTGCAAGACCGTGACCGCCACGCTGATGGGCACGGCGCCCTTCAATTTCACCTGGGAAATCCAGTCGGGCGGCGACCCCATCGGGCCGGGCGGCTCGGAGGGGGGAAACGGCAGCCCCATCCTTTTTCAAGCCTGCGTGCCGCCGGGGTCGGGGCCGACGGTTCAGGTGGTGGTCTGCTCGTTGAGCGACCAGTTTTGCAACTTGTAGCACAGGATTCACCCTGTTTTCGGCCAAACAAGACCTGTTGCCATGAAAAAGCTCGCCCGCCTTTCAGCCGTTCTCTTTTTGATGAAAAGCCCGCTCTCGGCGCAGATGTTCACCGGGATGGGCGGCCTCAACGTCCCGCCCGGCGCGCCGGCCCAGACGACGGGCCTGACCGTATCCGACTGCTCCGTCTCGGGCGTGGGCATCCTCGACGGGTGCCGGAGAATCGACAAGGTGAGCATCAACATCCCGCACACGGCAGCGGGCGACCTCGGCATCTTCCTCGTTGCCCCGAGCGGTCAGGTGCTGGAGCTGTCGACTGACAACGGCGGCGTGAACGACAACTACTCGAACACCATGTTCACCGACAACGCGCCGACCTTCATCACCTCGGGCGTCCCGCCCTTCCTCGGCAGCTTTCGGCCCGAGGGGCGGCAGCAAAGCCTAACACCGCCTTATCCGAACGCCGCGCCGCCCGGCACTTTCACCTTTCTCAACACCTTCAACGGCGTCGATGCCGACGGCACTTGGCAGCTTTACATCAACGACTCGCAACCGTTCAACTCGGGTTTTCTCGTTAGTTGGAGCATCACTTTCACCTACGTCCCGCCGGCGACGGTGACGTTCGACGGGCTGCCCAACGAGTTCTGCATCGGCAGCACGGGGCCGTTTTCCTTGAGGCTCAACTTCTCGCCCGCGCCGCCCGCCGGGCTGACCTACAACGTCACCATCGCCCGCTCGCCGGGCAGCAACCTGACGTTCAACAACATCGCTCCGACCGGCAACAACTGGACGACGATGCTGCCCTTCCCGCCAGCGACCACGACCTACACGCTCTCCAGCATCACGGCCAACGGCGGCGGCTGCACGCCCCTCATCGGCGACCCGGAATCGGTCACCATAACCATGAACCCGCAGCCGGTGGCCATGATAAGCGGCGACACCACCCTCTGCATGACCGACAACTGCAACGAGCTGGACGCCTCCGGCGGCACCTCCTTCCTATGGCTGCCGAGCAACTCGACGCTCGACCACGCCCTCTTCTGCATCACCCCCGCCAGCCAGCCGGGCCAGACCTTCCCTGTTGCCCTCGTCGCGACGGACGACAACGGCTGCAAGGACACGGCCTACACGCACGTCCGAGTGTTCGCAGCACCGGCCGTCGGGCTGGCCGTCGCGCCAAACGCCGACGTATGCGAGGGCGGTTGCAAGAACATCACGGCCCTTCTGACGGGGCTAGGCCCGTTCTCCTTCAGTTGGGAATTCCATGTGAACGGCGCCTTCCTAGCACCGGGCGGCGACGTGGCCTCGCCGACCAGCCCGGCCGTTTTTCAGGCCTGCGTGCCGCCGGGCGCGCCGCCGACGGTCCAGGTAGTGGTCTGCGAGCTGTTCGATGCGAACTGTCCGGATTAGGGGGCTGTTTTCGTCAAACAATCCCGCCGCTCGCCCTGCCGTTCATCGCCGCTGGTGCAGCCTTCGGCGGAAAAAGCCGTCCTTCTCCGTCGGCATCGTTGCTTTGCATCGGAAAGCCATATGACCATCTTTTTTCCAACCAATCTATCTCATCCACCCAATTTTTATGAAAAAACTGCTGTTGCCGCTCCTTCTCGCGGCCGTCCTCGTCGGGCAAACTTTCGGCCAGTCGGCCATGACCTACCCGAAGTACAACCCCGATGAAATCAACATCCCGTTCCAAAAATTCACCCTCTCGAACGGGCTGACGCTCCTCGTCGCCGAGGACCACAAAGCGCCCATCGCGGCCGTCAACATCTGGTACCACGTCGGCTCGAAGAACGAGAAGGCGGGCAAGTCCGGTTTTGCACACTTGTACGAGCACCTGATGTTCAACGGGTCGGAGCATTACAACACCGATTATTTTAAGGCTTTGGAAGCCATCGGCGGAACCGACCTCAACGGCACGACGAACAACGACCGGACGAACTTCTTCCAAAACGTCCCCATCAACGCCCTCGACGAGGTGCTCTGGCTCGAATCCGACCGCATGGGCCACCTCAAGCCGGCCGTCGACCAGGCGAAGCTCGACGAGCAGCGCGGCGTCGTTCAAAACGAGAAGCGGCAGGGCGAGAACCAAGCCTACGCCCGGGGCTGGGACATGGTGGAGAAGAACCTTTTCCCGAAGGGCCACCCCTACTCGTGGACGGTCATCGGCGAGATGGAGGACCTCGACGCGGCCTCCCTCAAAGACGTCCATGATTGGTACGACGCCTACTACGGGGCGGCCAACGCCGTCATCTGCGTCGCGGGCGACATCACCGCCGAGCAGGCTTTGGAAAAGGTGAAAAAATACTTCGGCGACATCCCGCCCGGCCCGACCGTCGCCCGGCCCGAGCGCAACATCCCCCGGCGGACGGGCGAGACGCGCTCCTCCTACCAAGACCGCGTGCCGCAGACGCGCCTCCTCATGACATGGGTCGCGCCCGAGTGGGGCAGCGAGGAAGCGGTGGCGATGGACATGGCCACCGACATCCTCGGCGGCGGGAAAAGCTCGCGGCTCTACAAAAAACTGGTCTATGAAAAGCAGATTGCCACGACGGCAGCCTGTTTCTACGACGACCGCGAAATCTGCGGGGTCTTCTACATGATGCTCGACGTGAAAGCGGGCGTGGCCCCGGCCGACATCGAGGCGGAGGCCAACAAGGTGCTGGCCGACTTCCTCGACAACGGGCCTACGCAGGACGAGGTCGACCGCGTCCGCGCCTCGCGCTTCGCGGGTTTCATCAAAGGATTGGAAAGAATCGGCGGCTTCGGCGGAAAGAGCGACCAGCTCTGCCAGAACATGGTCTACGGCGGCGACCCCGAGTTCTACAAGACCACGATGCGCCGCTGGAACTCCATGACGGCGGCGAACATCTGGAAAGCCTCGAAAAAATACCTCGCCGACGGCCGCGACGTCATCACCTGCACGCCGGTCTCTGAATTCAAAGCCGAGGCCCCGATGGCCGACCGGTCGAAATTGCCCGACCTGGGCGCGCCGGTCGCCTCGAAATTCCCCGATTTGCAGCGCACAACGCTCTCGAACGGGATGAAAGTCGTCCTCGCGCAACGCACGGGCAGCCCGTCCGTAGTGATGAACCTGCTCATGGACGGCGGCTATTCGGCCGACAAATCCATGAAGAACGGCAAGCTCGGCCTCGCCGCCCTCACGATGGACATGATGAAAGAAGGCACCGCGAAGCTCAACTCCCTCCAAATCGCGGAGCGCATGGAAATCCTCGGCGCGGGCTTCGGCACGTGGGCCGACCTCGACTATTGCAACGCCAACCTCAACGCGCTTAAGCAGAGCCTCGACCCGGCGCTCGACATCTTCGCCGACGTTATTTTGAACCCCGCCTTCCCCGAAAAGGAGCTGGCGCGGCTGAAAGACGAGGCCATCGCGGGCATCGCGCAGGAAAAGGCCGACCCCCAATCGATGGTCCAGCGTGTGATGCCCGAGCTGCTTTTTGGGAAAGACCACCCGTATGCCGTGCCGTTCACTGGGACCGGCACGGCCGAGTCGGTGCAGACCATCAGCCGCGACGACGTGCAGAACTTTTACAACACATGGATCAGGCCGAACAACGCGACCATCGTCGTGACGGGCGACATCTCTTTGGAAGAAATCAAGCAGAAACTGGAGGCCCGTTTCTCCGGCTGGAAGAAAGCGGACGTGCCGAAAAAGGTCATCCCGACCGTCGCGGCCGACGCATCGAAGGGCACCATTTTCCTCATCGACCGGCCGGAGAGCGAGCAGAGCATGATTTGCGCGGGCTATCTGGTGGACAAATACGGCACCCTCGACGAGAACGCCATCGAGCAGATGAACAACGTGCTGGGCGGCGACTTCACGAGCCGCGTCAACATGAACATCCGCGAGGACAAGCACTGGAGCTACGGGGCCGGGACCAACATCGTCAACACGAAGGGACAGCGGCCCTACATGGTCTGGGCACCGGTGCAAACCGACAAGACGAAGGAGTCGGTGACGGAGGTGATGAAGGAGTTCAACGACTTCGTCTCGACGCGCCCGATGACCGAGGAGGAGTTCAAGAAGACCCAGGCCAACACCGTGATGAGCCTGCCCGGCTTCTGGGAGACGAACCGGCGGGTCAACAACTCGGCCGTCGAAATCGTCCGCCACAACCTGCGCGACGACCACTGGAAGAACTACGACCAGGCCGTGCGCGACCTCAAGCTGGCCGACGTGCGCTCGGTGGCAGGGAAGATGGTGCAGCCGAAGCAGCTCTCGTGGTTCGTCGTGGGCGACGCGGGGAAGGTGCAGCCGGGGCTGGAGTCGCTGGGTATGAAGGTTGTCGTCATCGACGCGAACGGGAAACCGGTCAGCGGCGGCAAGGTCAAGCCTTGATGCCAAATCACTAAACTCACAGAGAAGCCCGGCGAACCGGGGCGGGCTTCTTTTTTGCGTAACATGGAGGCCGCCGAACGCTGCCTCGAATTTTGCTTTGGAATTAAGCCAATGGGGTCGCCGAAGGGCTATTGTTGAATGGTTTCCGGGGCAGGCGTGTTGGCGGTTTTGTCGCCCTTTTTCCGTCGAAGCGTTTTTGAGCCACAGGTATATCTTCAATGCCGTTTTCCGAGCATGCTTATATAAAATAGCCGGGGGACGAGGCTTCGTCCCCGAGGAAGAGCAAGGTGTCGTAGAGCTTTGCCAAAACGTGTCGAATCGCTGCGCACCACATTTTGGAGCGAGATATAGCTCGTCTGGGGAAGCAAGTTCATATTTTGGATATTCTACCTCGGTCACAATCCCATCGAGCATCTCTTGTGGGCACAGCACTCAAAGCCCAATGCGGTTGCGTTAGGTGCCATCTCTACTGCTTGTCGGTGAAAATCTTGGAGGATGATGCGACGCGCCTCATCACTTCTTGTGTCGTGCGCAAAAGCCTCGCAGGCTCAACCCAACAGCTTTTTGGCCACCTCCGATATGAGCTGCCCGTCGGGCCTTCCCGCCAATTGCTTGGTCGCGGCGCCCATGACCTTTCCGATGTCCGCGCATGGAGGTCGCGCCGGTCTCGGCGACAATGGCTTTCAGGGCATCGGTCAACTCGGCCTCGTCCATCATCTTGGGGAGGTATTTTTCGAGGACGACAATCTCCTCGCGCTCCTTTTTTGGGCGAGGTCGGCGCGGCCTTCGCGCTCGAAGATGTCAAGGCTCTCGCGGCGCTGCTTGACAAGTTTGGAGACAATCTGGACGGACTTGGCCTCGTCTATGGCGGTGCCGGAGCCGTCCGTCTTCACCACGAGGATGGCGGTCTTGATGGCCCGGATGCCGCGCAATGCGATGTCGTCCTTTGCCTTCATGGCGGTCTTGAGGTCGTCGTTTATCTTCTTCAAAGGTCATGTTGCCGGGAATTTTGGGCAAACGTAGCACAGCATTTAAGCTGTGTCCCCATCATCGCAGCATAAAAGCTGTGCTACGTTTGCCGGATGAAAGCAGGGCAGAACAAGATTTTCAACGACCCGGTCTACGGCTTCGTCGAGGTGCCGAGAGGGCTGATTTTGTCGCTCGTCGACCATCCTTTTTTCCAACGGTTGAGGCGCATCGGGCAGCTTGGGCTGACGCCGTTCGTCTATCCCGGTGCCCTGCACACGCGCTTCCACCACGCCCTCGGAGCCTTCCATTTGATGACGGAGGCCATCTCCGTTTTGCGGTCGAAAGGGGTGGAAATCACCGAAAAGGAGGCCGAAGGAGCCAAGATTGCCATCCTTTTGCACGACATCGGACACGGGCCGTTCAGCCACGCGCTCGAGCATGTGCTGGCCGAGGTTCACCACGAGGAGCTGTCACTGTTGTTCATGCAAAGGCTCGACCGTGAGTTCTCGGGTGCGCTGGAGACGGCCGTTCGGATATTTCGGGACGAGTACGAAAAGAAGTTCCTGCACCAGCTCGTCAGCGGCCAGCTCGACATGGACCGGCTGGACTACCTCAACCGCGACTCGTTCTTCACCGGCGTCTCGGAGGGCGTCGTCGGTTCGGAGCGCATCATCAAGATGCTCGACGTGCGCGGCGGTGAGCTGGTCGTGGAGGAGAAGGGGGTTTACTCCATCGAGAAGTTCCTCATCGCAAGACGGTTGATGTACTGGCAGGTCTATCTCCACAAAACGGTATTGTCGGCCGAGCAGATGATGATTCGGACACTGCGGCGGGCCAGGGAGTTGGCTTTGGCGGGAAGGGATTTGGGCGTAGCGGAGGCGCTGCGGTTCTTCCTGTACCCGAAGGACAAAGACGCGGTGAACGGGCGCCTCCTCGACGAGTTCGCCCGGCTCGACGACCACGACATCTGGTCGGCCCTCAAAACTTGGGCAAAACCCGGGGGTGACCGCGTGCTGCAAATCCTGTCGGAAGCGCTGGTCGAAAGGCGCGAACGGACGGCTCGAAAGCTCGGCCTTTCAGAGGAGGAAGCCGGGTGGCTCGTCTTCGCCGGGCAGGAGTCGAACCTTGCCTACCAGACGCGGCGCGACCAAATCAAGATACTCTTCAAGAACGAGCGGGTGGTGCCGGTGTCGGAGATCGCCGAGTTGTCGATTCAGTCGAAAACGGTGACAAAACACTACCTGTGCGGCCCAAAAACGGGCTGAACAAGGGCAAAAGGGGCGAAAAAAACCCAAAACCGGCATACTTGGAAAAGGGGGGTTTCTACATTTGCCCTCGCAGATTTCCAAGCTGTGGAACGCTCACCGAACTTTCATAACTTAAACCAACCATTCATTATGAGCAAGATTCAATTGCTTATCCCCTCCTTCCTCCTGTTGGCGGTGGTCGCTACGGCCCAGCCTGGAGACATTCCGCCGAACGCGGAGCCGGGCAAGTGCTACGCGAAGTGCCTCATTCCCGACCAATACGAGACGAAGACCGAGCAGGTGCAGGTGAAGGCCGCCTCGAAGCGGACCATCGTCGTGCCCGCGACCTACGAGACGAAGACCGAGCAGGTCGAGGCGAAGGCCGCCGCCAAGCGCATCGTCACCATGCCCGCCGTCTACGAGACGAAGACCGAGCAGGTGCAGGTGAAGGCGCCGTCGAAGCGCATCGAGACCATGCCCGCCGTCTATGAGACCGTCACGGAGCGCGTGATGGTGAAGCCCGAGTCGAAGCGGATCATCGAAGTCCCGGCCACCTACGAGACCGTCACCGAGCGCGTGATGACGAAAGCCGAGTCGAAGCGCATCATCGAAATCCCGGCGACCTACGAGACCGTCACCGAGAAGGTCATGACGAAGGCCGAATCGAAGACCATCACGGCCGTTCCGGCCGAGTACACGACGATGACGGAGAAGGTTTTGAAGAAAGCCGAATCGAAGCGCCTCGTCGAGGTCCCGGCGACCTACGAGACCGTCACCGAGACCTACGAGGCCGAGCCTGCCCGCACCACGACGAAGACGCTCACCCCGAAGTACGAGACCCGCACCGAGCAGGTGCAGGTGAAGCCTGCCTCGACGAAGTGGGTTAAGAAGCGCGCCGACGCCAACTGCCTCTCCGCCAACCCCGACGACTGCCTCGTGTGGTGCTTGACGGAGGTTCCGGCTGAATACCAGACCATCACGAAGAAGGTCAACGTCGGCTGCGACGGCAAGGGCATCGCCGACGGCGGCTGCACCGTCACCGAGACCATCCCGGCGAAGATGGCCACCCGCACCGTCCGCCGCGTGAAGACCCCGGCGACGACCCGCGAGGAAGTCGTTCCGGCCGAATATCAGACCGTCACGAAGCGCGTCGTCAAGACCCCCGCCTCCACGAAAGAAACCGTCATCCCGGCCGAATACTCGACCATCACGAAGCGCGTCGTCAAGACCCCCGCTACGACGAAGGAAGAAGTCATCCCGGCCGAATACCAGACCGTGACCAAGCGCGTCGTCAAGACCCCGGCCTCGACGAAAGAGGTTGACGTCCCGGCTGAATTTGCCACCGTCACCAGCCAAGTCGTCAAGACCCCGGCCACGACCCGCGAGGAGCCGATGCCAGCCGAATACTCGACTCTCACGAAGCGCATCGTCAAGACCGCCGAGTCGACCAAGACCGAGGATATCCCGGCCGAGTACGCCACCGTCACCAAGCGCACCCTCGTCAAGCCGGGCGGCTTCACCGAGTGGCGCCCCGTGCTGTGCGGCGACAAGGTCGACGGCGCGACCGTCCGCCAAATCCAGGCCGCGCTGAAAGAGAAAGGCTACGATCCCGGCCCGGTCGACAACATCATGGGCGTGCTGACAAAGGCCGCTCTGACGAAGTACCAAAAGGACAAGGGCCTGCCAGTCGGCAACCTCGATTTCGAGACGCTCAAGTCCCTCGGGCTGAAGTATTGATTTCCCGCCGGCCTTGTTGAAGGTTGGTTTTCGAAAGGCGCACGATGGTTTCCCGTCGTGCGCTTTTCTTTTGGTACAGGCGGTTTCGAGTTGTCCGCCAATCGCCACTTTTGGGCAAAAGCAGCTCCAACAAATTGACAATCACAGGTTTACGCAAAAACTACTTTTTCGAATGATGTCCTCCATCGACCCGCACCCCGCCCCCCACATCCTCCGCCTTCAGCAGCTTGCCGACTTGATGGACAACAAGTTCCGCATCCCCGGAACCAATTTCCGCTTCGGCCTCGACCCCATCCTCGGCCTTGTTCCCTATGCCGGTGATTTGGCCAGCCTGCTCGTCTCGGGCCTGCTCGTACGGACGATGGCCAAGAAGGGCGCAGGCCCCGGCATCATCCTCCAAATGATGGGGAACATCGCCCTTGACGCGCTCGTCGGCCTGGTGCCGTTCGTCGGCGACCTGTTCGATTTTGGCTTTAAGGCCAACCGGCGCAACCTCTCTCTTTTGAAAAAATACTATGCCGACGGCCAGCCCCGGCCCGACGCACGATGGTCGTTGGCATTGGTCACGGGGCTGATCCTCGTCCTGCTCGGGGCGATTTTTTGGCTGGCATTCAAGTGCGCGGCATGGCTAATCCATCTGACCATCGGCCTTTTTACCTAATCAATGTGATGTCGCCTTTGTACACCACGGAATCCCCGTTGGCAAAAAGAACGCGAAGCCAATATGCATAAACACCCGGCGAGGCCTTTTGCCCGCGCGATTTCCCGTCCCAGCCTCGGGCCAAATCGTTCGGCTTGAACTCGGTCGCCTCGTGCACCAAGTTCCCCCAGCGGTCGAAAATCTGGAAGCTCGAAATCTCCACCACATCATGCCCGCCGAAGACGGCGACCACGCTGTTCGCGTCCCCCCGGTCGGGATAAAACGCGTTCGGGACGTAGACGTGCCGCGTCGGGTCGACCTCCACCAAGATGAAATCGGTGGCCGTGCAGCCGTTCGCGTCGCGCACCGTCAGTTGGTAGCGCATCGTGTTGAGCGGGCGCGACCAACTGGCCAACGAGTCCGGGGTTGACAGGAATTTCACCGGCGTGAACCAAGCCGTGTCGACCGGGTAGTTGACCAATCCTTCGAGCAAGACCGAGTCGCCGAGCGGCAGCACGATGTCCGGCCCGAGTTCGACCAAAAGCTCCGGCGCCGCATCGACCGAGACCGGGCCGGAGGTCGTGCAACCGTTCGCGTCCTCGATCTGCAGGTCGTAGCTGCCGGCCGCGAGGTTGTTGTAAACCGCTGGGAATGTGTCGGTTATGACGGCCAGCCCTCCGTCGAGCGTGATTTTGAACGGCCCCGTGCCGCCCACGACCGATTGCACGGCGAGCGCCCCTTCTTGCCCGCCGAAGCAGGTCGAGGGGGTCCCTTTCCAGTCAAAAACGATGGCGGGCGGCTCGTAAAGCAGCCCGTAAACCGAGTCGACGCAGCCGACCGCGTCGGTCACCGTCACCTGGTACCAGCCCTGCGCGAGGCCGGTGATTTTCGGCGCGACCGAGCCGGTGTTCCAGATGTACTTGTACGGCGGTTGGCCCCCGCTCGCCGCGACCTCGATGGAGCCGTCGCTGGCGCCGGGGCAGGAGATGTTGTAGTTGCCGAACTGCGAGAGGGTCAGCGACTGCGAGATTTTTTTGATGTCGATTTGAATCGGCGCCGCGAGCTGCGCCCCGCACGGCGTTTGCGGCGAGGTGAGGTTTGAAATCGAGTACAGGACCGGCGGCGGCCCGCTCGGATGAACGACGACGACCTGCCCGTTCACCGCGCCGATGATGGTCGTGTCCCAACCGTTCGAGCCGTGGAGCGAGATGTCGAAAGTGGTCGCGTTGCTCAAATTTAAAGTCAAATTGGCCGGAAAACCGGGGCAAACCACTGCCGGGCCAGTCAGATTCCCTTTCGGCGAAGCCTGAACCTCGATGAACGCCGACCCGCTCACCGTCCCCGGGCAGAACTTGTCGGAGACCGAGACCATCACGAAAGTCTGGCTCTGCTGCGGCGTGGTGTTGATTTTGAAAAGGGCTTGCGCCGAGGTTCCCGGCGTGGAAACGCCGTTGAGTTTGTACACAAAATCCCATGGCCCCGTGCCGGTGAAATTGATGTTCACCGTCGCCTGCTGGCCCGCGCAGATTTTGGCATTGCCCGAAATGGTGGCCGTCGGCAGCGCGTGCCAAACGACCTCGACCGGCGGGCTGACAGAGATGCACGGGTCGCTCGGGTTGACTTGCCCCGCGCCCATCAAATTGCCCGCGACGGCCGCGATGTAGTAGGTCGTCCCCGCCGTCATCGTCGCCGCGTCGAACGAGAAGCTGATGGGCGGTGCGTTGTCGAATGTCAGAATCGAGCCAGCCGGGTCGGCAGCGTTCGAGTAGAGGATGAAGTTGAGCGGCGCGTCGTCTGTGTCGAGCGTCTGGTCGCCATTGTGTTTCGGGAAAACGTCCGAGCCGACGCAGCCCTCGATTTTCGTCAAATCCATCGTCCCCGCGTCGGTCGTGCAGGCACATTGGCCGAGGCCCGAGATGGTGGTGTCGCAGCCGATGGGGGTTGAAATCGTGAAAGAATACGGCGTTCCAAAAGCGATGGGCGAGGAGGTGAAAACCGTGTCGCTGGCCAGCGTTCCCGGCGTTCCGCCGACGGTGAAAGTCTTGGCCGTGTCCGCCCCGTTCGTGATTTTGAAATTGATGGTGTAGGTCATGTTGACGAAGTCGCAGCTCTGCGCCAGGCCGATGATGTCCGGCTGCCGGAGGACCGAGACCGCCGCGCCGCCGCCCCCGTTGAAGGTGCCGGGGCAAGTCTTCCCGCTGACCGAGAGGAGGCTGTAATTCGCTGAAAGCGAGGGACTTACGTCAAGCTTAAAAGTATCTGTCGGCGAAACTTGCGCCGGTTTCGGCACCCCGTTTTCGAGATAGGTGAAGGTGTACGGCGCGTCGCCGCCCGTGAAAGTGACGAGCAGATGCGCCGTGTCGCCCTGACAGATTTGGAGGTTTCCGCTCAAGAAAGCCGAGACCGGTTTCCGCCATTTCACCGCGATGCCGGGCGATACGGAAAGGCACGGGTCGCTCAAATCGAGGCCGGCCGGGCCTTTGTTACCCGCGATGGCGGAGATGTAATAGGTCGAGTCGGGCGTCATCTGCCCGGCGTTGAAGTTGAACGATGGGACGGAATTCGTCGCCAGTATCGTCCAGAGCTGCGGGTCGGGCCCGGCGGTCTTGTGGAGGACGTAGATCAAGGTGTCGCCCGCCTCGAGGTTCGAGCTGGAAATCGGCGGCAGCGCGGCTGGCTGGCCGTTGCAAAAAACGAGCGGCCCGCTGAACGGGTACTGCCCCGCGTTCGTCGCGCAACTGCAGTTCGGGTTCCCCTGTATCTCGACGAAGCCGCACTGCTCCGTGTCGCCCAGAAAATAGTGGTAAGGCGTGCCGACCGGGATGGGCGCGCTCTCGAAAAACGCCCCGGTGAACGAGCCGCCGCCGCCCGAGAAAAGGTACTGCTGGTTGCCCCCTTGAACCGTGCAACTGACTGTGTATGTGAAAGTTGCGAAATCGCAGGCCTCGACGGGCTGGGTGAAAAGCGTCGGCACTTGGTTGACATGGATGGTCACCGGCGGCGGCAGGATGCCCGAACAGGTCGCGTCGCTGAACGTGGTGATTTGGAAGGTCGTCGTCTGTTGCAGCACGGCCGAAATCAGGTAGGTGTCGCTTGCCGCGTCCTTCGTCGTGTTGACCTGCGGGAGCGAGCCGCCGTTATTCGTGTAGGTGAAATGGAAGGGGCCGTTGCCGTTGAGTTTCACCAGCAATTTGACGGTGTCTCCGACGCAAACGCTCGTGTCCGTCACCTCGACTGTCATCGTCGGCGGGTCGAAGAACTGGATGGGCGTGCCGCTGGCGACCGAGAGGCAGGGGTCGAGGGGGTCGGCGTGGCCCGAGCCGTCGTTGTTGCCCGCTATTGCGCTGACGTAGTAGACCGTCCCGGCGGCCATCGTTCCGGCGATGAAACTGAATGAGGGAGCCGTCGGGTTTGTCGCCAAAATCGCCCCGACGGGGATGCCCGGTTGGGTGTGCAGGATGTACTCGAAGACGTCGCCCGGCTCGAGGATTTGGTCGTTCTCGTGCGCCGTCACCGCCTGCCCGCCTACGCAGACTTCGAGCGTGTCGAGGAAGCTCATCGTCCCCGCGTCGGTGACGCAGGCGCAGGTGTTCGGCCCGGCGACGGTCGATTGGCCGCAGCCGTTCGTTAGATTAAACGAATAATTGAGTGTCGAAACCGGGATGGCGGCGGAAGTGAACATCCCGCCCGTGACCGGCGTCCCATCGACCGAGGCCGCGCCCGCCGGGGCTGGTTGCGCCGCCACGTCGAACGAGACGGTGTAGGTCTGTGCGGCGAGGTTGCAGTTGACCTGAATGTTGTTCGGCTGCGGCGGGCCGACGACTTGCAGGTTCGAATTCTGGTTTGAAAAAGAGACCGCGCAGCCGCCCGCTGTTCCGGCCATCAGGCCGTAAGTCGTTGGCACAGAGGCGGTTACAGGAATTGAAAAGGTTGCAGTCGGCGAATTGACCGGCGGCTGCGCGCTCCCGCTGATGTCGTAGATGAAATCGAACGGAGGGTTCGCGCCCGTCAAAGTGACCGTGAAACTCCCCGAAGTCCCGATGCAGAGCGGCAGGTTTTGGGGTGAAATCGACAGCACTGGTGCGTTCACGGAGACCGTCGCCGTGCCGCTGACGGTGGCCGTCGCGCCGTTCCCGGCGGTCGCGCTGACGAGTTCATACACCGAGTTTGCCGAAGGCGAAACCACGACAATGTGCGGGATGGCGAGGGTTGTGATGGGCGGCTGGTTTACCCCGTCAATCGAATAAACGAACGTGAAAGGCCCGGTCGCCCCGCCGCCGAACGCGACGGAAATCTCCGCCAGTTGCCCCGCGCAAATCGTCGTGTCGCCCGAGAGCGTGGCCGGGAAACTGGTGTTCACCGTCACCACCGCCGAGCCGCTCGGGTTGGCCGGGCAGCCGTTGACCGTCGCCGAGTTGATGGTGTAAATCGACGTGACAGGCGGCATTACCAGATAATCGAACGGATTGGTGTTGGTCGTCGTCGTGATGGGCGGCTGTGGCACCCCGTTGATGGAGATGTTGTAGACGATTGTCGCGCCGGGGGGAGCGCCCGGCGTGTTCAAAACAAGGGTCGCCGTCTGGCCGGCCTGAATGGTCGCGCCGCCCGAAATCATGGCCGTCAGCGGCGGCGCGATGTTGACCGTGACCGAACCCGTCGCCGTCCCGTTGCAGGTGCCGCTGGCGACGCTGGCCAGCACATAAGTCGTTGACACTGCGGGGTTTACAACCAAAAGATAGGGACTCAAAGAAGTCGTGACAGGCGGCTGCAAAACGCCGTTCGCCGTGTAGGTGAACGTCCACGGCGCGGCCGTGCCCGAGAACGTGACCGAGAGCTGCGCCGGGTTGCCAGGGCAGACGACGACGTTGCCCGAGAGGTTGCCCGTCAGCCCAGCCGACATGGCGACGGTCGCCGAGCCGGTGGCTGTGCCGGTGCACGAGCCGCTGGCGACCGAGGTGAGCGTATAGGTCGTCGCCACCGCCGGGTTTGCTGTCAAAAGGTAAGGGTTCGTCGAGGTGGTGACCGGCGGCTGCGCGATGCCGTTGGCCGTGAAGTTGAACGTCCACGGAGCCGTGCCGCCCGAAAAACTGACCGGAAACTGCACCTGCCCGCCGGGGCAGACAGAGGCGGTGCCGTTGAGATTTGCGGTCGGCGCGCTCGTCGGCGTGATGGTCACGGAACCGCTCACCGGCCCGGCGGAACACGGGCCGCTCGAAACGCCGGTCAGCACATAGGTCGTGGTCAAAGGCGGGTTGACGGTCAGCACGAACGGGTTGTCGGTGGTCACGACGGTCGGCTGGCCGAAGCCGTTTTCCGTGAACGTGAAATGCCACGGCGCGGCCCCGCCCGTGAAAGTGACGATGATTTGAGACGGAGTGCCTGCGCAATCGCCCACGCTCCCCGTCATCACGGCCGACACGGCCGGGACGATGTTGACCGTTGCACCGCCCCCGACCGTGCCCCCGCAGCCGAGCGCGGAGATGGAAACGAGTGTATACTCGGTCGTCGGGCCGGACGGGGTTACAGTCAACTGGTAGGGGTTCGATGAGGTCGTGATGGCCGGTTGGGAGATACCATTTATGGAATAGACAAAGCTCCAGGGCCCCTTTCCGGTGAAATCTATGGGCAACTTGACCGGCTGGCTCGTGGCGCAGAGGTTGACGGAGCCGCTCATGGTGGCCGTCGGCAGCGGCTTCACGTTCACGGTGTCGGCACCGCTGACGGTGCCGGGGCAGGTGGCGTTCCAGACTTTCACGATTTTGTAAATCGTCGTGTCCGTCGGGAAGACCCAGATGGTGTCGGGGTCAATCGAGGTGGTCAACGTGTCGACAATCACGCCGTCGGCGGAATAGCTGAACGTCCACGGCCCGGTGCCGGTGAAGTCGATGAAAGCCTGCGCCGAGTCGCCGGGGCAGATGACGGCGTTGCCCGAAATCTTGGCCGTCGGTACGGGCAAGGTGGTCACGGTGTAAACCCCGGTGAAGGTGCCGACGCAGTTCAAATCGTTCATCGCCGAGAGCGAGTAAATCGTGTTGACCGTCGGTTTCACCGTCAATATATAAGGAGTTGCATTCGCCGTGATGGGCGGCTGGGCCACGCCGTTGGCCAAATAGGTGATGTCGAAAGGCGGCGTTCCGACGAGGTTGATGGTCAAGTTGACCGGCTGCCCGGCGCAGACGGTCGATGTCCCGCTGACGAGTGTTGCCTTCGGCGCAGCCGTCACCGTGATGGTCGTCATGGCTACCAAAGCGCAGTCGCCGTCGGGGTCAAACTTGACGGTGTAAACGCCCGGCGCGAGACCGACCGCATTGAAAGTGTTTCCACCGACCACGTTCGCACCCGTCCAAACGCCCGTCGGGAAGTTGGGGTCGACGAGGTCGTCGAGGTTGAAGTTGTTGACCGAGTTGCAGGTCGTCCCCGCCAAAAGCGCAGGCGTTGGGCAGACGACGTTGAACTTCATGTAGTTCGTAAAAGCCTGCGGGCAGCCCGGCGGCAGCGGCGTGTAGATGCCGACCGCCCAATACGGGCCGCTGTTGCAAAGCCCGGCCCAGAGCGTCGTGTCGAGCGGCGGCACTTCGAGCACCGGAGGCGGCGCGGGCGGCTGCGGCGGGAGGCCGCCGGGGATGCCGCAGCCCGCGTTTCCATAGAAAGGGAAAAGGAAATCGGTGTAAAACGCTCCGTTCCCGCCGACGAGCGACCCCGTGTCATAAGTGGAGTTGTCCGAACAGCCACATTCGAGCGAGACGGTCGTCGACTGGAGCCCGCCGCCGGGGTTGTTCTGAAAGGCTTGGTTCGTGCGGTTGCACGAGTTCTGCATGATGTAAATCGTGCTGATGAGCGGGCAGAGGCCGCCCCAGTTGTACGGGTAGTTGAAGCCCGCCGAGGTGCAGATTAGGACGAGCACGCCCGGCGGCACGATGTCGCCCGGCCCCGCGCCGACGACGGTCGCGCCGGGGCATGCGGCTTGGATGGCGGCGACGGTGGCAGCGGAGGGGTATCCCCACGGGCAGCCGTCGTTGATGTCGGCGTCGGAGGGACCGATGTTGTTCGCGTCGTCAAAATCGACGGTCATGTCGTCGACGTAAAAACCGCTGCCGGAGGTGATGAGCATGAATTCGTTGGCCGCCTCCGTGCCGCAGGCATCGACGAAGATGGCCACGTTCTGCGGGCAGGTCGCGCAGGAGCTGGGCGGCTGCAGGTCGACCTCCGAGCATCCGAGATAGGTGCCCGCGCCGGTGTACGGGTTGAAGTTTGGGGTGGTGCCGAGGTACCACTTGACGCAGGCCCCGGCCTTGATGTTGGTGCCGCTCGTCGTCAGCGTGATGACGTCGCCGGGGCAGAGGTTGCACGGCTGTTGGCCGCCACAAGGGTCGAGCGTGGAGTTCTGCGAGAGCGTCGGGCATTGGGCGAGGCCCGCCGTATTTTCAAAAAATAGAATGGAAAGGAGGGGAAGGAGGCTGCGTAAGTGCTTGACAGTCATGTGATTGTGCCTAAATTGCTGTAACCGGATTGGGCTTCTCTGGGGAGACTCGGCGAAGGTAGGCAACGCTGCCGAGCTTGTCCGGCGGGCGGCGGGCGGGGCCGGAGGCTTTTTTGGTGTTCGTCAAATGTTGACCAAGAAGTGAGGTCGGCAGGCGTGGCCTCGATTCCACTTTGCGTCTGTCCGATTTCGGGGAACCGCACGGTTCTTCAAACTCAGTCTGAATTTTCAAATCCACCCATTCAAAAACAGAGTCGTCATGCAGAAAAAACTCATGCTCATCCCCCCTCCTGTTCGTCTTCGGCGCGTGCGCCGAGCTGCAAAAGGCCGCCAAGTCCGCCCTCTCCGAGGTCACCCCAACCGAAATCGCCAGCGGTCTCAAAGAGGCGCTCAACGCGGGCATCTCCAAAGGCGTCGATGCGCTCGGCGTGAAAGACGGTTTTTACAAGACTGCCTATAAAATCCTCCTCCCGCCCGAGGCGCAGAACGTGGCCAACAAGCTCAAGGTGATCCCCGGCTTCTCGAACGTCGAGGAGGTCATCCTCGAAATCAACCGAGGCGCGGAGGACGCGGCCTCGAAGGCCAAGCCGATTTTCGTCTCCGCCATCAGGCAAATGACCTTCTCCGACGCAACGAACATCCTCATGGGGCCCGACAACGCGGCCACAAGCTTCCTCGAACGGACCACCTCCGACAACGTCTACAAGGAGTTCAACCCGGTCATCGTGGCCTCGCTCGACAAGTTCGACGCCCGCAAATACTGGGGCGACGCCGTGAACGCCTACAACAAAATCCCGCTGGTCAAAAAGGCCAACCCCGACCTCGACGACTACGTCACACGGCAGGCTATGAAGGGCCTTTTCTCGATGGTCGAGTCAAAAGAGAAGGACATCCGCCACAACCCGATCTCTCGGACGACGGCCCTTTTGAAAAAGGTCTTCGCCAAGCAGGACTCCAACCGGAAGTAAAAAGCAAAGCCCCCGCCTCTCATCGAGAGGAGCGGGGGCTTGCACTTATTCGGCCGTTGGCGCGAAAAACCTCACGCCAAAATTGTCGCCCGCGTCGCGTCGAGCACCTCGCGGCAGCGTCCGAGGTCGGGCGTTTGGGCATAGACGCGCAGCACCGGCTCGGTGCCGCTGGCGCGAATCATCACCCATTCATCGTGGTTGAAGAAGAACTTCCAGCCGTCGAGGTCCTCGACGCGCTGGACCTTGAACTTGCCGAAGCTCGAATATTTCCGCGCCGTGCAGGCGGCGATGACAGCCTGCTTTTGCGCCTCGGTGATGTGGAGGTCGTCGCGGTCGACGGCAAATTTTCCGACGATGTCGTATACCTCCTGGACCAGTTGCTTGACGGTCTTGCCCGTTTTGGCCATGAATTCAAAGACCAAAAGCCCAATCCAGACCCCGTCGCGCTCGGGGATATGGCCCGAGACGGCCAGTCCGCCCGACTCCTCGCCGCCGACGAGCACGTCCTCGTTGACCGAAATCTCGGCGATGTACTTGAAGCCAATCTTTGTGCACTCGCTCGGCAGGCGGAAGTGGTCGGCCAGTTGCTTCATCTTGTCGGTGACGGAGAAGGTGTAGACGACCTTGCCCGACATCCCCTTGTACTTGTGGAGATACAAAAGGAGGAGCAGCAGTAGGTGGTGGCTGTCGACGAAGTTGCCGTCCTCGTCGTACATCCCGATGCGGTCGGCGTCGCCGTCGTTGGCGAGGCCGACGGTGATTTTCGGGTTCTTCGCAATCAGTTTTGAGAGTTCCTGCAGGTTGCGGTGGATAGGCTCGGGCGCGAAGCCCTTGAAGCCGGGGTTGTCGTCGCAGCGCAGGGCGACCACGCCGGGCAGCAGTTTTTTCACCACGCGCTGGCCC
>JBGAWE010000376.1:0-2914 GCA_044227705.1 Saprospiraceae bacterium | reverse complement strand
TGTACTTCTTCTTCGGGTGCTGCCGGAGGTGGTCGAGAATCTCCGCCTGCAACTGCGCGGCGGAGAGTTTTCGGCGGTCTGGGGTTTCTTTCTTTGGCATTGAACGTGTTGGTTTTACTAAAAATCGGGGCTTAAACAACGGTTTTCGCTAAAAGATTCGGGCGGCCGCGATTCGGAGGGAACACAGACGGGACGGTTCGTACACGGATGGACGCGGAAATCAATGCCCAATCTGTCTCATCCGTGTGCCATCGAAATCTACTTTCGCCCCCAAAAGGGAGAACCAACCATGCCATTCCTGAAGACTATTTCCGGCTTTCGCGGCACCATCGGCGGCCGACCGGGCGACAACCTCACCCCGCCCGACGTCGTGGAGTGCGCCGCCGCCTTCGGCAAGTGGGTCGTCGAGACGACCTCCAACCCCAAAATCGTCGTCGGGCGCGACGGGCGCATCTCGGGCGACATCGTTTCGGCCCTGACAATCAACACGTTGCGCTCGCTCGGCATCTCCGTCGTCGACCTCGGGCTGTCGACCACGCCGACCGTCGAGCTGGCCGTGCCGATGGAAAAGGCGGGCGGCGGCATCATTCTCACCGCCTCTCACAACCCGCAAAACTGGAACGCGCTCAAGCTTTTGAACCAAAAAGGCGAGTTCATCAGCGCGGCCGACGGGCGCGAGGTTTTGAAAATCGCGGCGGAGAAGGACTTTGAGTTCGCCCCCGTCGAGCGGCTGGGCGGCTATCGGGCCGACGGTTCTTTCATCCAAAAACATATCGAGGCCATCCTCGCCCTCTCGCTTGTCGATGCGGAGGCCGTTCGGGCGAAGGGTTTCAAAATTGTCGTCGATGCCGTCAACTCGACCGGCGCACTGGCCATCCCGCCACTTTTGGAGGCGCTCGGCTGCGAGTGCATTTTGATAAATGGGGAGATAACTGGTCAGTTCGCCCACAACCCGGAGCCGCTGAAGGAGAACCTCGGGCAGCTCTCGCACGAGGTGAAGTTCAACCGCGCCCACCTCGGCATCGCCGTCGACCCCGACGTCGACCGGCTGGTTTTCGTCTGCGAGGACGGGGAGCTTTTCGGCGAGGAGTACACGCTTGTCGCCGTCGCCGACTATGTCTTTGGGAAACGGCCGGGCTGCGCCGTGTCCAATTTAAGCTCGACGCGCGCCCTGCGCGACGTGGCAGAGAAATTCAACCGCGAGTGCCACTACGCGGCCGTCGGCGAGGTCCACGTCGTTGAAAAAATGAAGCGCGCCCGGGCCGTCATCGGCGGCGAGGGCAACGGCGGGGTCATTCTGCCCGAGCTTCACTATGGCCGCGACGCGCTGGTGGGCATCGCGCTGTTTTTGAGCCATCTGGCCAATTTTGGCAAGTCGATTTCGATGCTGCGCGGCCGCTACCCCAGCTATCAGATGGCGAAGAACAAGATCGAGCTTTCGGCCGACCTGCTGCTCGACACCGTCTTTTCGAGGCTGCGCGAGAAATATTCAAAAGAACTCATCAACACCGAGGACGGCCTCAAAATCGACTGGCCCGACTGCTGGGTCCACCTTCGCCCGTCGAACACGGAGCCGATTGTCAGGCTCTACGCCGAGGCCCGAAGCCAGGTGACGGCCGATGCGCTGGCGCGGAAAATCGTGTCGGACATCAACGAAATCCGCTGGGAGAAGGGTGGGGTCGGGTGACCTTTCAACCGCCAACCGGCTTCTCGTATTATAATAACTGATTGAAAATGAAACAGTTGAGCCTTCTCATCTCACTCTTCCTCCTCGTCGCCCTGCTTGTCGCCGTCGCCTGCAAACAGGCCTCCAAGCCCGCCGAGCAAGCCGCCCCCGCCGCGTCCTCCCCCATCAACCTCACCCCCGAGATGAAGGTGCCGGACTGGACAAAATCCGCCATCATCTACGAGCTGAACACGCGGCAGTTCTCGAAAGAGGGGACGCTGGCAAAAGCCGCCGAACGCCTCCCTCAGATCAAGGAGCTTGGCGTCGACGTCATCTGGCTGATGCCCATCTACCCCATCTGCGAGACCAACAAAAAGTGCAACCCGAAGGAAACCTCAAAGTGCTTCGGAAGCCCCTATGCTGCCGCCGACTTCAAGGCCGTCAACCCCGACCTCGGGACGGACGCCGACCTGCACGACTTCATCAAAAAGGCGCACGGCCTCGGCATGAAGGTCATCCTCGACTTCGTCCCCGACCACACTGGCTGGGACTCGAAATGGATGAAGGAGCACCCCGAGTATTTCGTCAAAATCGACGGGAAAATCACCACACCCGTCGACCCGAAAACGAAGGTGCCGACCGACTGGACGGACGTGGCGATGCTCGACTATTCGAACCCCGACTTGCGGAAAGCGGTCATCGACGCGCACCAATACTGGCTGCGCGAGTTCGATGTCGACGGCTTCCGCGAGGATGTGGCGGGATTCGTGCCGAACGACTTCTGGGCGCAGCTCCGGCCCGAGCTTGACAAGATAAAGCCCGTCTTCATGCTGTCCGAATGGGGCGACGTTCCCGAGCACCTCACCTCCTGTTTTCAGGCAAATTATGGCTGGGCCTTTCATGCTTTGATAAAGGACGTGGCGAAGGGGAAGAAGGACGCGGACAGCATCGCCGAATATCTGACGGCCTATAAATCGAAATTTCCGAAGAAAGGTTGGCAGATGCAGTTCACGCAGAACCACGACGAGAACACCTGGAACGGCACCGAGCGCGAGTCGTTCGGCGCGGCGGGCGACGCGTTCACCGTGCTCTGTTTCACGCTCGACGGGATGGGCTGCATCTACAATGGGCAGGAGGCCTCGCTCGACAAGCGGCTGTCCTTTTTCCACAAGGACGAAATCGACTGGGCGGGCAAGTCGCGCACCGACTTCTTTCGCAAGCTCTCCAACCTGAAGCACACCAACCGCG
>JBGAWE010000375.1:0-2973 GCA_044227705.1 Saprospiraceae bacterium | reverse complement strand
GAGGGTCTTTTCAACAAAGACCGGCCGCTTTTCGATGGTCGGCGGCGGCGGGGTCGGCGCGGTTGGCGGTGGCGTGTCCAAAGGTGGCTGCGGCACGGGCGGCGTTTTCTTTTCATTTTTTTTGACCTTCTCCTCGTCGCACGGCAGCATGCACGACCCGCCGAACCGGATGGAAAAACCCACCCCCTCGCTCGTCACGTTGCTCACGAGCAGGGCGTACTCCTCGCCCTCGCGCACCTGCATCGGGGCCAGCCATGCGTTGTCGCCCATGTCGGAGCAGCCCGCGTCCTCCGATATGTCGTTCTCCGATTGGCGCAGTCCCGTTTCGCCCATGCACGGGCTGTCGAGCAAGTCGCGGTCGCCGGAGGCCATGCAGCGGACGATGATTTTGTCGCGGCAATTGCCCCCGATGAGGCGGTACATCACAAAATCAAGGTCGTCGTCGAAGCGGTGCGGCGTCATGGCGAAGGTGAGCGAGCCGCTCTTCTTGATTTTCAGGTGGAACCACACGGAGTTCATCTCGGCGTTGCCACGCACGTCGCCGTTCATGAAGCAAGGCACGTCGGGCGCCTCGTCCGGGTCGTCGCCCTCGCCCCGCGCGGACTCGATGTGGTAGACGGCTTTTTTACAGACATCCTTCGCCTTCGAGCAGTCGGCGAACTCCTGTGCGGCGAGGTTTTTCGTCAATAAAAAGAGGAAGGGAAGGAGGAAAATCGAGCGCATCGTCTCTGGTTTTGGAAGTTTTGATTCGTGGAAGTTCGAGCGTTTCGCGCCTAAAACGGGTTTGATTGGCCTCGAATTACCCGAAATTCCACGAATTAATAATCGAGCAGCGACCCAATGGCGGCCGCCACCTTTTCAATCGACGGAATCATCGCCGCCTCGAGCGTCGAATTGAGCGGGATGGCTGGCAGGTTCTCCGAGCCGACTGTTCGGACCGGCGCGTCTAAAAACCGGAAGCAGTTTTCAGAAATCCGCGCGGCGACGCTCTGCGCGAACGAGTTGTCGACCGCCTCCTCGGTAACAACGAGGCACCGCCCATGTTTTTTGACGGAAGAAAAAACCGCCTCCGTGTCGAGCGGAAAGAGCGTCCGCAGGTCGATGATTTCGACGCGGCCGGGGAAGTCTCTGGCAGCGTTCAACGCCCAATGGACGCCCATGCCGTAGGTGACGACGACGAGCGTTTCTCCTTTTATCAAAAGCTCGGGGGAGGCCTCCAAAACCGTCCGGCTCTTTCCGAATGGGACGGCGTAATCGGCATCCGGCTCGACCGTCCGAGCCGCCTCCGTGCCGCGCACTTTCGACCAATAAAGCCCTTTGTGTTCGAGCACGACGACCGGGTTTGGGTCGTAGAAAGCACTTTTCAACAAGCCTTTCAAGTCCGCCCCGTTCGAAGGGTAGGCGATTTTGATTCCCCGGATTTGGGTCAAAACTGTCTCGACCGACGACGAATGGTAAGGCCCGCCGCTCCCATATGCCCCGATCGGCACCCGAAGCACCATCGAAACCGGCCACTTCCCGGCCGTCAAAAAGCACGACCGAGCGACCTCTGTGAAAAGCTGGTTCAGCCCCGGCCAGATGTAGTCGGCAAACTGAACCTCGACAATCGGCTTCAGCCCGACCGCCGACATCCCGACCGTCGAGCCAACGATGAAAGCCTCCTGGATCGGCGTGTTGAACACACGGTGGTCGCCGAATTTTTGTGCCAACGTCGCCGCTTCGCGGAACACGCCCCCTAGCCTCGCTCCGACGTCCTGTCCATATAATAGGGCCTCGGGGTGTGCCCGCATGATTTCCTCGACGGCAAAAAGGGCGCTGTCCACCATGACCTTCGGCTCGGCCCCGGCTGGCTCTCGCTGGCCTCTTTCCTCGGTTATTCCGGTCGGGGCAAAGTCGTGCAAAAAGAGGTCGCTCGGCTCTGGGTCGGGGCTGTTGCGAGCTTCCTCGAAATCGGTGCGAACGGCCGCAAGTGCCTCGCTTTCAGCTGCTTGCAGATTGTCCTCTGAAAAATATTTCCCCAAAAGACGCTGTCGGAGGATGGGGTATGGGTCGCGGCTGGCTGCCTCGGCGAGGTCGTCGCGGTACCATTCTTTCCGCACGCCGGAGGTGTGGTGATTCAAAAGTGGCACTCTGGCTCGCAGCAAAAAGGGCCGCCTCTCCGTCCTTATTTTTTGAAAAACCTGCTCGACCGTCTGCCAACAGGCGAACAAGTCGCTCCCGTCGATGTCGATGGCCTCGATGCCGGGGAAGCCCTTCGCGTACTCGTGCGCATCGGCCACGCGGGTCTCGGAGGCGTTGGCCGAGATGTCCCAGCCGTTGTCCTGTACGAGGTAGAGGATGGGCAGTTTTTTGAGCGCGGCCATTTGGAAGGCCTCTGCAACTTCGCCTTCGGTGACGGCCGCGTCGCCGAGCGAGCAGACGACGAGCGGGTGTTTTTCACCCAAAAGATGGTCGGTCAGCCCCATTTTCTCCTTGTACCAAAACCCCATCGCCGCTCCCGTGGCCGGGATGGCCTGCATCCCCGTCGCCGAGCTTTGGTGCGGGATTTTCGGGAAGCCCTCGCGCCGCAAACTCGGGTGGCAATAGTAGCTGCGCCCCGCGCTGAACGGGTCGTCGCGCTTGGCCATCAACTGGAGCATCAGCTCCAACGGGCGCAGGCCCATGCCGAGGAGCATCGCGTCGTCGCGGTAATAGGGAAAGGCGAAATCGCACGCCAAAAGCTGCATCCCGACCGCCAGTTGGATGGCCTCGTGGCCCCGCGACGTGGCGTGGACGTACTTCGAGACGAACTTGAAGTTCTCCTCGTAGACCTCCGTCATGGCCTTCGCCGTCGCCATCAGGCGGAAGGCGCGGAGCAGCGTTTCGGTCGGCGGTGGTGAGGGCCTGTTTTTCATGCAAAGTTTTGATTGTCAATCAGTTGTGCCCGCCACGGCCGGGACTGTCCGCTCCAAAAGGGCCATGTAGAAGCCGTCA
>JBGAWE010000374.1:0-2919 GCA_044227705.1 Saprospiraceae bacterium | reverse complement strand
CTTGTCCAGCAAAACCTCGGCGGGCCGTCGCTCACCATCAACGGTCTGTCCATCCTGCCGTGCAGCGGGGTGCAGGTTCCTTTGGAGGCACTTTCCCTGGCCACCTCGACCTTCGCATGGACAGGCCCGAACGGTTTTACGTCGACTCTTAAGACCATAACCGTCTCGTTGCCAGGGACTTACACGGTCACAGCCACGAACTCCGTCAACGGTTGCAGCACCACCAAATCCCTGACGATTACCGAGGACGAAGTGGTTGTCAGTTCGACCAACTGCACATGCTCGGGCATCGCCGACGGCCAAGCCACGGTGAGCAGCTCGGCCGCGCCTTTCAGTTACCAGTGGGCTGGCCCCAACGGCTTTTCGGCGACCACCGAGAGCATCAGCAACCTGGTGGCGGGGACATACGCCGTCACCGTTACCTGGCTCGGCGGGGCGACCTGCACGCCGAGCGTTGTCATCGAACAACCTTTGCCGCTTCAGGCCGGCCTGCCCGACACTGTCTCGGGCTGCGGCTCGGCGCTGCTCCCGGCCATGCCTTCGGGCGGGACGCCGCCCTATGTCTTCTACTGGTCGAACGGGGCCAGCCAGCAGCAGCCGACCATCATGTTGAACGGCACCTATAACCTGACCGTCGTCGATGCCAACGGCTGCTCGGTGGTCAAAACCGTCGACGTGGACATCCAAACGGGCGACTGCAACCTCATTTCAGGCGAAATAAAGCTCGACACCATCCAAGACTGCGCCCTCGGGGCAGACGAGCCGGGCCTGCCGGGCTGGCCGGTCAGGGCGCGCGAGACGACCTCGGGCACCGAGCACTGGGGCCTCACCGACGCGACGGGCAGCTTCCAAATTTCAACCTTTCCGGGCGAGTACGAGGTGAAGGTCTTCCCGCCGAGCGGCCTGTTCAGCCTGCCCTGTGCGGGCGATTCGGTCATCGTCAATCTCACCGGCCCAACGGACACTGTGGCGGTCGGTTTCCCG
Organism: Saprospiraceae bacterium; assembly: GCA_044227705.1. Classification (GTDB taxonomy): domain Bacteria; phylum Bacteroidota; class Bacteroidia; order Chitinophagales; family Saprospiraceae; genus JANOQP01. The sequence goes on along the minus strand of JBGAWE010000374.1, from coordinate 1,935 downwards.
GTCAGGGCGCCCAATTTTTGCCCGGACTTGGTGGTGCAGATTTCGTCGGGGGCGCTGCGGCGGTGCCTGTCGAACAACTATTTCCACGTCAGCTATTGCAACATCGGCAGCCTGGCCGCCGAAGACGCGACGATCGAAGTGGCCCTCGACCCGACGGAGACCATCTTGAGTTCCTCGAAGCCGTTCACCGCTCTGGGAGGCGACCGCTACCTGTTCAGCGTCGGCGACTTGGGCGTTGGCAGTTGCGGCTCGTTCTCTTTTCAGGTGGAAATCTCATGCAGCGCGGTGCTTGGCCAGGCCCTCTGCGCGGAGGCGAGAATCGCAGCGGCCAACACCTGTGCGCCGACCGGCCCGCTGCTCGCCGTCTCGCATGAGTGCGCGGCCGACAGCCTCCGTTTTTTCATCGAAAACATCGGTGCGTCGCCCATCGACGTCGGCTATGTCGTCATCGAGGACGCCGTGATGTACACCGCCCCGGGAGGCTCTGGGAACGCGACCATCGGGCCGGGCGGCGCGGTGCCCGTCGCGCTGCCAAAGAACGGGGCAACATGGCGCATCGAGGCCAGCGACTTGAACTCTGACATCGGCGCTTGGCGGTCGGTCGAGGGCTGTGGGACAAACCCAAGCGGTTCATTCTCAACAGGTTACGTCAGTCTGTTCAACCAAGACCCGACCGAAGGTTCTGTCGATGTGGATTGTTCGACTGTCGTCGGCTCGTACGACCCGAACGACAAAGCGGCACGGCCCGAGGGTTTCGCCGCCGCCCATTTCATCCCTAACGAGACGGCCATCGAGTACAAAATCCGCTTCCAAAACACAGGCACCGACACGGCTTTCAACGTATCCATCCGCGACACGCTCGACGCGAACCTCGACCCCGCGACCTTCCGCCCCGGTGCGGCCAGCCACCCGTTCACGACGGAGCTTTTGGGCGCGGGCGTCGTCGTCTTTCATTTCAAGGACATCCTTCTGCCCGATTCTTTTGTCAACGAATCGGCCTCGCACGGCTTCGTCGAGTTCTCCATCAAGCCGAAAAACATGCCCGACGGGACGGTCATCAAAAACCGGGCGGGCATCTTTTTCGACCTCAACGACCCGGTCATCACGAACGAGGTCTTCCACACCATCGGCACCGGCTTTGTGCCGACGGCGACGTGGTTCATCCCCGAACTGAGCGGCACGCTGACGGCCTCGCCCAACCCCTTCTTTGAGCAGACGACCCTCGATTTTGGCGAACTGAAAACCGGCCAGCCGACGAGCCTTCGCGTTTTCGACACTTTTGGAAAGGAAATCCGGCGGGAAACGACGGCCGGGAGCCGGATTGTTTTTGAAAGGAAAGAATTGGCGAGCGGCCTGTATCTCCTTCTTTTGGAAAACGAGAACGGGCAGCCACTGGCCAGTGGGAAGCTCGTCGTTCGATGAATTTGAATCGCAGCGGGGGAAGGTCGGAAGAGCTTAAAGCCCTTCCGACCTTTCCCGTTTTTCGACCTTTGTTTTGAAAAAACAACAAATTGACCAGACCATGAAGTCTCTGAACATCCTCTGTGCGCTGTTCTCAATCTGCCAGCTCGCCAAGGCCCAATGCCCCAATGGCCTCTCTCTGTCGGTGCCGGACGTCGTCATCACCTGCGCCAACCCATCTCCCTCGCTCAACGCGGTGGTCACGGGCGGCGTCGCGCCGTACACCTACCTGTGGGCCAACGGCTCGACCGAGGACCACATCACAGGGACGACCCCGGGCGTGTTCTGTCTGACTGTCACCGACGCGGCGGGCTGCACGGCCGAGGGCTGCGGTCTTGTCCAGCAAAACCTCGGCGGGCCGTCGCTCACCATCAACGGTCTGTCCATCCTGCCGTGCAGCGGGGTGCAGGTTCCTTTGGAGGCACTTTCCCTGGCCACCTCGACCTTCGCATGGACAGGCCCGAACGGTTTTAC
>JBGAWE010000038.1:0-25161 GCA_044227705.1 Saprospiraceae bacterium | reverse complement strand
GTTGTTGGCGAGGACGCCACCAACGGCCATGCCTAATTTCAAGTCGAGAAAATTCGAGTCATTCGTGGCTTCAAAAAATGACCATGCGCCTCGTCATTCTTCTATGCCTGTCAAGCTTCGGCCTCAACGGCCAAACGCTCACCCCCGCCGAGGCGCGGGAAGACATCCAATATCTCAGAAAGAAAATGGCCGACTGGTACCCCGGCATTGGCCACTACCAACCGGCCGAGGTCTATGAGCATACGCTCGACGAACTGGCCGCCAGCCTGGCCCAACCCGTTGACTATCAACAGTTTTATCAAAAAATCGGAGCCGTCCGGGCGGTCTTGCAGGACGGCCATTTTGCCATCTCTCATAAAAAAGGCCGCATCCCGCAGAACCCGCGGCTCGTCCCCTTCCAGTGGCGCAGGGCCGAGGGGAAATACTGGGTTCTCTACGACATGACCGCCGACTCGTCGCTGCGGCGCGGCACCGAAATCATCAGCATCGACGACCGGCCCATCGCCGAAATCCACGACTTTCTGACCGACGAATACCGCGACGGCAACGACGGCCCGACCCGTGCAGGCTCCGCCGCCCGCACGATGGGCGGCTTCGCCGGTTACTACGCCGACTGGTTCGGCGAGCGCGACTCGGTCAAAGTCTGTTTCCGAAGCCCCGATTCGACTGCCGTCGAGTGCCGCCGGATGGTCTGCCCGACGGCCGAGCAGCGCGACATGGCCTTCCGAAAGCGGTACCCGAAGCTGCCGAAGGCGCGGCCCAATTTGTCTTTTGTAAAAATCGACTCGATGCCGGGGACGGCCCTGCTCACCGTCAGCAGCTTCGGTCGGTTAAAAAAGAAGGACAAGCTCAACCTCCAGTTTGCCCGAAAGCTGCGCCGCGACTTCCGCGCCGCCCAAAAAGCGGGCATCGAAAACCTGATTGTCGACCTGCGCGGCAACGGCGGCGGCGCAGTTGTCAACTCGGCGCGGCTGTTGAGCTACCTCGTGCCGGAGCGGTTCGACTTGTTCAGCGGCGGCCGGATGAATAGGAAGGCCATCTGGCCGTATTCGCTGAAAGGCGGGCCGCCGCCGCTCGGCTTCCTATTCTTTTTCATGGAGCACAAACGCGACCGCGAGACAGGCGGCTGGCGAACCCGGTGCCGCAACCGGCCGGGCTACAAGCCGCACAAGTCATTGAATTTCAATGGGAAAGTCTGGTTTCTCACCAACGGCCAGAGCTATTCGGCCTCCGTCACCGTCCTCTCGATTTGCCGCAACCGGGGCATCGGGACGGTCGTCGGCGAGACGGCTGGTGGGGCCTATTGGGGCGATTTCGCGGCGCGTTTCAGGACCGTCACCTTACCGAACTCCCGAATCCGCGTCCGAATCCCTTTGAAGGAATTGAACCACGCAGTCGATTTGTCAAAAAACAAGGGCTTGCTGGTCGAGCCTGACTGGCCGGTCGAGCGGACGCGGGAGGACGTGCTGGCCGGGCGGGATTTCGTGATGCCCGCGGTGATGGCTTTGATAAGGAAGCACTCGCATTGAGGCTTGGACGCCGTCGTTTACACATTCAGCCAGTACACCACCTTCAGCACCACCGCCCTGTTCTTCGGTGTGAGGAAGCGCACGTTCGGCCCCTCCGCCCTCGACCATGAGTTGTCGGTGTAGACCAAAAACACGTCGCTCACCGGTCGGAAGCGCCATTGCAGACGGGCGTTGAGGTTGAAGTTGTTCTCCTGCGTGTTGAACTGGAAAAGGGCCGACAGGAACAAATCGCGCCTGAAAGACACCTCCGCCCTCGGCCCGACGAGCCAAAAATCGGCCGACGGCAGCCCATCCGGCTGGCGGATTCGGTACCAGCCAGCGTCGAGCGAGACGAGGCCGACGGGCTGGATTCGGTAGGAGATGCTGCCCGCCGCGTCGTACTTCTTGCCCGAGAAATAGGTGCCCGCCTCGACTTGGGCCTCGCCCCGGAAGTCGTAGCTGTTGCCCGTCGCCACCGAGAGGTAGGTGAAGCGGTCGCGGTAGTCGCCGACGGGGAGCGGGTGCTCGCCCGGCTCGATGAGGCCGCCGGTCGGGTCGTAGGGGTCGTAGAGCCGGGTGAAGTTGAAATAAGCGCCGGCCTCCACCACCGTCTGGTCGTTCATCTCGACCTTGACGAACGGGCCGATGCTCTGGTCGAGCAGGTCCCAGCCCCAATCGTAGTTGAGGTCGCCGTGGAAGCCCGCGAGGCAGTTTCGGACGGGGCCGGACTTCGGCCAATACAGCAAATTCACGCCGGGGTGAAAGCCGCGAATCCCCTTTCGTGGGACATAGCCCACATCGGCCGTGTAGTTCGAGTCGACGGCCGAATGGCCCATCAGCAGGTTGAGGTTCTTTCCAAAATAGCCCAAAAACAGGCCGTAGGTCTGCCCCTCCTTCTTTTTGTCGGGCGAAAAGGAGCGGTGCCAATATGCCTCGCCCTCCCATTTGTTGTCGTCGGAATAGAGGTTGTATTCCAGCCCGGCCATGCGGTTGAAGCCTTGGTGGCCCGCTTTTTCCGCCTCGGTCAGCTTGCCGAGGAACTGTTCTTTGTCGACAAAAATGCCTCCGATGGTCGAGCGGCCGCGCAATCGTTGCTGCAAAGTGGCGACGGTCACGTTGGCCCCTGGCACCACGGAACCGGGCGCCCACTCCTTTTCCCGCGTCGTCAGATTGAGGAGGCCGACGCGCAGGCCGTCGGTCAGTTTCCCGCTCAATCGAGCCCCGGCGACGATGGGGACTTTCTCATAAAGCCCCGTCGCTGGGTTCCGCGCCAGCCCGACGCGGCGGCTGAAAAACGGCCGCGAGCTGGGGAAGCCGAACGTCCCCATCAGGTCGGCGTTTTCGAGGAAAAACTGGCGCGTCTCGGGGAAGAACAGCTCGAAGCGGCTCACGTTCGCCACCTGCCTGTCGACCTCGACTTGCGAAAAATCCGGGTTGAAGGTCAGGTCGAGGTTCAGCCCCGGCGTGACTCCGATTTTGGCGTCGCCGCCGATGTTTCGGGTGAAATCGCGTTCCGTCGGCAGCTTTTCGAGCGCCGGGCTGCGCGGGAAGTCCTCGCTGAAACCGGCTGTCGCGTAGGGGATGAGCGAGACGTTGGCCCCCGGCCTCGGCGGCGCGTCGGCCCAGACGAGCGCGCCCTCGAACGCCAGCGACGACGGTAGGAACTGCGCCGGGACGGGCGACCATGTCGAGACCTCGAAGTTCTTCATCCGGGTGCGGATGAACTGGAGGCCCCAGCGGTTGGGCTGCCCGACTGGGGCAAGTTTGTACCTCAACGTCTTGAAAGGGATGGCCACCTCGACCGTCCAGCGGTCGTCGAAGTTGCGGACGGCCGAGCGCCACTTGTTGTCCCAGATGTAGCTCTGGTCTTTCCCGGCCGAGATGAGGCCCTCGCGCTGCACGTTGAGCGGGCTGACGGAGAAGATGAAGGCGTTCAGCCCGTCGCGGGTCGGGTCGAGGTAGATGTTGACCACGTCTGTGGTGCCGGGGCCGTAGTCGCGCCGCAGGCTCTGCACGACATAGTCCTCGCGCTTCTGCCAGCAGGTGTAGGCGACGTAGAGGTTGCGGTCGTCGAAGGCGAGCCGCGCCTCGGTCTGCCATTGAGAGAATGCCGTGTCGGCCGGGTAGTTCATCTTGAATTGCGAGGCCAAGTCGGCCGTCTGCCAGATTGGCTCGTCGAGGTTGCCGTCGAGGCTGATGGGGGCGGTGGTGCGGTGGATGGTCAGCTCGTATTTGCCGGCCTGCGCCTCGGACTTTCCACAAAAAAACAGCCCCAAAGCGGTGGCAATCAACCAGTTGGATTTCATCGAAAATTGTTTTGCGAAAGGTAAGACGGCTCGTCGGGCGGTCTCCGGGTTTTCGGCGAAGGTCGATCTGGGGCCGCGCACGGTCTGTTCTTTTGGTCGAATCGTCGGCGGAAAAGTCAAACCTTTGGGCTGAAAACCGCCGCCCGGTCGGGCGCGGCGGTCAAATTTTTCCCTTTTCAAAAATGAAGAACGTCATACTCACCGGGGCCAGCGGCATGATTGGCGGCCTCGTCCTCGATGCCTGTCTGGCCAGCCCGGAGGTCGGCCGCGTCACCTCCATCGTCCGTCGCCCGTCGGGGTCGCAGCACCCGAAATTGGTGGAGGTCGTCCATCAGGATTTCCTCGACTTCTCGTCGGTCGAGGCCGTGCTCGACTCGCAAGACGTGTGCTTTTTCTGCATCGGCGTCTACACCGGGCAGGTGCCGACGGACGAGTTCCGCAAAATCACGGTCGACTACACCGGTGCCTTCGCCGAGGCTTTGCACCGTCGCAGTCCGCGGGCCGCTTTCTGCTTTTTGAGCGGACAGGGCGCGGACTCGACGGAAAAAAGCAGCATTCTCTTCGCCCGCGAAAAGGGCATCGCCGAGAACATCCTGTTGAGCCTGAAGTTTGGCCGGACCCACCTATTCCGGCCCGGCTACATCTACCCCGAGACGCCGCGCCAGGAGCCGAACTTCTTTTACAAGGTGATGCGCGTGCTGTGGAAACCGCTCTCGATGGTCTACCCGGACGCGGGTGTGACGTCGGGCAAACTGGTCTCGAAGATGGTCGAGGTCGGCCTGCGCGGCGGCGATTTGACGGTCTACGAGAACCGCGACATCCGCGCCTGAAGCGTTCAAAGCAGCCTTTTCAGCGCCTTTTCGCAGGCCGCGTCGATGAGGTGGAACACCGGCTCGAAGGCCGCGTCGTCGTAATACGGGTCGGGTACCTCGCCCTCGTTCTCCACCAGGAGGGAGATTTTCTGCCGGTCGCCATCCGTCCGGGCGAGTCTTTGGAGGGCGGCGAGGTTGCTCTTGTCCATTGCAAAAACAATGTCGAAACGGTCGAAATCGCCGGGCCAGAACTGGCGGGCACGCTGCTCCGAAATGTCCACGCCGTGCTGCCGGGCGGTGGCGATGGCGCGGCGGTCGGGCTGCTCCCCGGCGTGCCAGCCGCCGATTCCCGCGCTGTCGACCAGCCAATCGGCGAATCCCTTTTCGACCAGTTTTTGTTTAAAAATGCCCTCGGCGAGGGGACTTCGGCAGATGTTGCCGAGGCAGACCATCAGGATTTTCATCGGTATTTACGAGTGACGATTGACGAGCTGTGATTGAGGATTTTTCAGCGCGGCTTGCGGCGCAAAACGAGGCTGTCCGCCGGGTAGCGAGCCTTCAAAGTGTCCGACTGCGCCCGCGCCCAGTCGACGAGGAGCTTGCGCTGCGCTTCGTCGAGCTTCGCCTCGGGGTGCAGGCCGAACCAGGTGAACGAGCCGATGGGCATCTCCTTCTCTTCGACCATTTTGACGGTCTCCTCGAACTTCTTGTTCGCCACCGCGACGCGCAGGTTGGCGAAGGTCGAGTAGTTCAGCTCGCGCTTCCCCTCGTTGACGTGGCCCGACAGCCACGAGGCGACGGGCTGCACGTTGGCGTACCACGGGTACTCGGTGAGGTTGCTGTGGCAGGGGTAGCAGGCCGGTTTAAGCACCGCCTCCACGTCGGCGGGCAACGGGTATTTTGTGGAAAGATGGCGGCTGTCGTCGCCCGAGAGGTTTCTCGCCGGGCGGTAGAACTGGAACAGCACCAGCGCAACGAGCAGCGCGAGGAGCGTGGGACGGATGTATTTTTTCATAGAAAAATGCCTGCAGGATTGGCGGGAAGGCGGGGGCGAAGGTGGCATTTCCGCCCGTCAAAACCGCTCCACCCGAATCGCCGCCTCCTCCCTTCCCGTCGAGACACGGCAGAAAAGAACCGCCGCCGCAGTCGGCAGCTCGCTTTTTTCGATGGGGAACCGGCCCCGGCCGCGCTCGAACCTGCCCCTTTTTTCGAGAACAATTCGCCCGCCCGGCTCGCTCACTGTCAGCGCGACGTCGGCCGCCTCGGGCAGGATGAACTCGATGATCGTCCTTTCCGAAAAAGGGTTCGGCTCGTTTTGGAAGACCCGGAAAAAGGGCGCTGCCGCGCTGCCGTCCTTTTCCAAAAAGGAAAGCTCCAGCGGGTGCGCCTTCTCCTCGCCCTCCGCCCATGCGGCCGAGGAGGTCGGCACATCCTCCAGCCAGAAGGCGCGCGCCGTCGAGCCGTCGGCAGTTGCGCGGCATTTCAACCGGAAACGGATGGGCGCGGCCGCCGCCATGATGCTCGCCGTCAGCCGGTTTTCGGTCGGAAAGAGGGCGAAATCCTCCGGTGTGCATCCGTTTTCGGGGGCGATTTCTGTGATGTCCAGCCCTGTCGAGCGGAGGGTGAACTGGGCGATTGGCCAGTTTCCCAATATCGAAAAGGCTATTTCAAAGACGTCGCCCCGGCTAAAATCGCGGTCCTCGGCCGTCATGGCCGCGCCGTTGAGCGACCGGTCGACGACAGGCGCGTCGAGGTTCGAGGGGTTCGCGTCGAAGTTCACGTCGCCGATTTTCACGCCGGTGAAGTCGTGCCGCGTCTCGGGCGCCGCCAGCGGCGTGACGCTGGCCCTCTCGGGGAACGACTCGCCCGCCGGGTTGCTGGTTTTGAACTGGAAATCGCGGTCGATGAACCGCCACGAGTCGTTCTGCGGGAGGATGAAATAGATGCCGAGGATGAGTTTGCGCAGTTCCACGATGTCGAAGGTGGTGACTTGCCCGTTCCGGTTGACGTCGGCCGCGATGTGCTGGAAGGGCGAGGTGAATTTTTGGACGTTGAGGACGTGCTTCGAGATGGCCACGAGGTCGAACGTCGAGACGCCGTTGAGCGCGTTCGCGCCTTTGAGCGGCGTGAGCAGGAAGGGCGTGGCCGGGTTGAGCGGAAAGAAACTGTAGCCGCCGTCGTCAATGGTGAGCTGGTTGTCGGCCACGCAGAGGGGCAGGGCCGGGTTGCAGTAGAGCGAGAGGCTTACGCCGGAGATGCCGTCGGGGTTGTTGACGGGGTCGGCCCATTGCTTCGCCGTTTTCGCATGGCCCCACGCGCCGTAGACGAACGGCGCGGGCGGGTCGCAGAGCCGCGACGTGTCGAGCAGGTAGAGATCGACGAGGCACGAGGCGGCGTTCCCGTCAAGGTCGCGAGTGAAAACCTCCACCGCCCGGTGGCCGAGCAGTGGGCAGGTCAGCCGGAGGGTGTCGAAAGGCATGCCGTCAAGGCGGAGCGGGAAGCCGGTGCCGGGGTTGAGGCCGGTATCGCGAGCGGCGACTTGGAGGAGGTTGGTCGGTGTAAAATCGTCGGGGCCGGGCTGGCCGAGGAGGAGCGAGCGGGCGGGGATGACCACCTGCGGCGACTGGCCGGTGAGGGTGGCGTTTTTGAAGATTTTGTCGGTGCGGCACTTGATTTTGGGTGGCGTGCAGTCGGCGACGTCGATGGGCACCTCGGTCGTCGCGGAGTTCCCGCAGCGGTCGGTCACTGTCCACCGGATGCGGTGGTGGCCGGCGGGGAACTGGAAGGTCTTCCATTGGCTGTGCGGGTTGTTGGAGGATTGGTCGTCTTGCTCCTGGTCGCGGGTGACGCGGGCCTCGTCGGGCTGGCCGTACTTGTTCTTTTCTATCACGTCGATGTCGAACCCGTAGCCGGAGGAAATCAGGGAGCCGCTCCAGTAGGAGTCGATTGTCTTGTCGGCCGCCCCGTCGCCGTTGAGGTCGAGGTAAAGAACGTACCGCCAGTTGAGCTTCCCACCGCAGTTGTCGACGGCATGGGCAACGATGCTGGCAGGTTCCTCGAGCAGGTCGGGCGACTGGGCGAGTGGGTCCCAGGTCCCCGTGATGCCGTAGGGGTTGTATGCGGCTTGCGAGTTCCAGTAGATGGTGTCGTTGTCTTTCTTTTTGCAGAAAAAATAGCCGCCGCCCGCCACGTTTCCGGTCGTCAGGACGGGCGGGACGGTGTCGGGTGCGAGGATGGTGATGGTCTGCTCGTACCTAAAGGAAGGCGAGCCGTTCACGTTGTCCCCATAGCCGTTCAGCGACTCGGGATAGACGTAGAGCCTCGGCGCGAGGGTCGATGAGTCTGGTCGAGTCGGGTCGGCGGGGGCGAAGGTGGTCTTCTTGGCATCGGCTGGGTCGGCACCGACCCATGTGGAGGGGCCGTTGTCGGTGTCGGCGGGGTTGATGACAGAAGGCTCGCCCATGTTTGGGTTGTAGGTAATCCAGTTGACGAGGCTCCATTTCCTGATGAAGGATTTGCAGTCCGCCGTTAGGCTTGGCGGGTAAAAGTCCTCGTGCGAAATCCCGAAGAGGCCGAACTCGCCGCCCCAGATTCTCGGGCCGGGCAGCGAGTCGGGATTTGCGCAAGCAGCCACGGCCGTGTCAGCAGGCCAGTCGATGCGAAAGTTGTCGAGGTAGTTGAAAGTGTAGGTCTGCGTGGCCCAATAGCTCAAGCCCGCACAGTCGGTCACGCGGAACTGTCGAAGAATTTTGCCGTAGTGGTATTGCTCGAAAAGGGTCTTGCTTGGCACATAGCTGAACACCGTGTCGATTTTCCAGATGCCGCAGTTGTCCCAAAAACTGAGGTTCCCCTGCCATTGGAAGGTCTTGATGTCGGTGCAGGGAAAGGTGTCGTCGGGCGGTGCTTTGATGGTGGGAAACTGGCCATCCTTCACCTCCATCAAGACGTTGGCGGTCGAGAAATGCCCGTCGAGCCAGTTGTTGGCGACCGGTCCCGGCCCCGGGTCGAGGTCGTAGGCGCGAAACTGAACACCGACCAGGCCGGGTTTCGTGTCTGCGCAGCAGAACTCCACGTAGTCGTCGAACAGCGTGTCGAGCGAGCATTTGCCGATGTAGGTGCGGCGCACCTTGAAAAAAAGGGGGTCGCCGTCGGGGTCGGAACTGCCATTGTCGAAAAAGGAGGCTGGGAACAAGGCGTTTGCCGCGAAGGTGTCGACGAGTGGGCCGTCGCCGCCGCCGAAGCCCGGACAGGCAAAGCTGTCGACTTTGCCCAGCCCGATGGAGCACGAGTGGTTGAAGACGACCTGTGCCACGGGCAGCCCGTTCACCTTCTTTTCATGGAAAAAACCAGCGGCGGCGGAAAGGAGGGCGGCGGCAAGCATCCACGCCGGGGCGGTTGCGCTTTTCAAGGGAATCAGTTGTTGGTCAGAGAGATGGATTGAAAAACGCTCAAACTTACTTTGTTCCTCCACAAATCAACCCTCCAATCATCAGGACTCCGCGTAGAAGCGGAGGCTTTCGAGGATGACCTCCTCGTCGACCGAAACATCCCATCGCGGGCGGCCGATGCCCTCCAAAAGCGCGAACCGGATGGCCGCGCCCGAGTTCTTCTTGTCGTGGCGCATGAGTTCGAGGAGGCGCGGGTTTTCGGCCACTGGCCAGTCGGTTGTTCCAAAGATTCGGAGGAGGAAGGCGGTGATTTCCGCCAGTTCGCCCACCGAGAGGCCGCCGGTTTTGAACGAAAGCCAGCTTTCGCAAATCATCCCGACAGCAACGGCCTCGCCGTGAAGCAGCAGCTTTTCCTTTTCCAGAAACAGCGACTCGACGGCGTGGCCGATCGTGTGGCCGAAGTTGAGAACCTTCCGAAGCCCGCGCTCGAAAGGGTCTTTTTCGACCACCTTTTTTTTCACCGTAAGAGAAGCCGGGATGAGCCGAGGCCAATCCAGTTCGAGCGAGGCGGGGCTATTTTTGATGGAATCCCAGTCTTTTCGGCTCGAAATCAGCGCGTGCTTCACCATTTCGGCGAAGCCGCTGCGCAGTTCTCGGGCGGGCAGCGTCGCCAAAAACTCGGGGCAGATGAACACGGCTGCCGGGTTTTGAAACACGCCAATCTGGTTTTTCAATCCCAAGAAGTCGATGCCCTGCTTCCCGCCGATGCTCGAGTCGACCATCGAGAGGAGCGTCGTCGGGACTTGCGCGAAGTCGATGCCGCGCTTCCAGGTCGCCGCCGCGAAGCCGCCCACATCGCCCACCGCCCCTCCGCCGACGAGCAGGACGAGGGCCGAGCGGTCGAGTTTTCTTTCCAAAAAATGGTTCCAGAGGAGTTCGCAGGTCGGCAGGCTCTTCGCCGCCTCGCCCGCCGCTACGACGACCGGGACGGGCAAATCGAGGCCCGTCTTTTCACTGAGAAGTGGGAGGCTGAGGCGGGCCGTGTTCTCGTCGGCGACGATGGCGAGCTGCCCGAGGCGCGGGGCGAGAAAGCTGCGAAGCTCGTCGAATCCATTTTGGGTGAAAATCGGGTAGGGGAGCCGGGCCATCTTCAATCCAGTTCGTCAAAGACAAAGACCGAATGCGCCTCGGCCTTTTCGGAAAAGAGCGGCTTGACTCGCGCCCAGGTCTTTTGAAAAAGCTCCGACTGGCGGTAGCCGTCGAGCGCGGCTTCGCTCTCCCAATCGCTCAAGGTGAACAAAACGTGCTGCTCAGAGGTGCCGCGCAGGAGTTGCAGACCGAGGTTGCCGGGGAAGCGGCGGATGTCGCGTTTGGACTCGTCGAAGATTTCGAGGAAGTCGCGCACGCACTCCGCGTGGAAGGTCATTTTTACGATGCGTCTGATTTTCATAAGGGAAAAGGGGGCGAAAACCGGGCCAACGGCCGGTCACTTGTCGTTGAGCAACTGGCGGAAGATGCTCCAAAGCGCGGCGGCGAGGCCAAGCACCGCACCGCCGAGCGCAAAAAAGGGGCGTTGATTGGCGGCCCGTGAGTCGAGCCACTTGCCAATCAACACCCCTGCGAGGATGGCCCCGAAGAGCTGGAAGGCCATGCCGCTGTAGCGGCCGACCGTTTTAATTCTTTGCCGCGTCCGCTCCTCCGGCGACGGCTGCTGGCTTGACATGTTGCATCTGTTTTGCGCCCATGCCGTTGCCGTTGGAGCCTCCGTCGGCCATGTGCATGTTGCCGTTGAAGACGGCCCCGGCGACGATGTTGAGCTTCGCGGAGTAGATCTCGCCGCTGACCTCGGCCGACTCGCGGATGTTGAGCAGCTCGGCGACGTGGATGTTGCCGGTGAAACGGCCCTCGACGACGGCGTTCTGGCATTTGATTTCTCCGTCGACGAAGCCCGTCGGGCCGATGATGACTTTCGCGCTGCAAGAAATCTTGCCTTTCACGGTGCCGTCGATGCGAAGGTCGCTCTCGGAGCGGATGGTCCCCTCGACGGTCGTGCCCTTGACGAGGGCGTTGAGCGCGTTGGGGTTGGCGGGCGATTGGACAGAGGAAGCGGCTTTGGGTTCCTCCTTTTTGGCTGTGCCGAACATAGAATTCTCGAGTTTAGAATGTGAAGAAAACGGCGGATAGTGTTCTTTCACGGATTATGCCAATGTGGCCCAAAGCTCCCGCTTAGAGCGTGTTTTGGCTTTTAGACACCCGGAGCAAAGCCCCAGAAAACAAAAAAAGCGGAGGGCAAAACTCCGATTTGCCCCCCGCTTCTCAAAGCGTTCGCGGCTTTTCGGGTCAGAACGTCGGGCAGTAGACTCCCCGGCGCTGCGGGCCGCAGATTTTGTAGACGAGCGAGAACTCGAAGGCCCCATTGTAGTTGGAGGCCGGGCGGAGGCTCGACGTGTTGAGGTCGTAGCTGAAGCCGAGGGTGAAATCCTCGTAGTCGAAACGGGTCGAGAGGATGAGCGCGTCCATCAAATTCCCCTTTTCAAGTTTGTGGGCGAAGCGGCTCCAGACACCGGCCTGAAAGGCTTGGTGGCTGCGGCGGCTGTTGCCGAGGAGGAACTTGAACGAGAGGCCACCGTTGATTTCGAGCGACGGCCCTTGGATGAAGGCGACCGCGCCCGGCACGAGGCCCACGCGGTTGGCGACCATGAACTCGGAGCCGGCGTGGAAGGTGAGCTTGCTGTAGAGCGGGATGTTGCGGTCTTTCGAGAAGGACTGGTTGGCCCGGTTCATGTGCGAGAAGGCGCCGCCGATGTAAAAATTGTCGCCGTCGCGGTTGAGGATGGAGAACCACAGCAGGCCTGCGCTCATGTCGGCGAACATGAAGTTCGACTTGTCGAGCGTCTCGCCCGGGAGGAGCGGGTCGCGGGTTCCGGGGTTGGTGATGTCGTGCTGCGAGCCCCAAGTGGCCTTGTTGAGGTCGATGCTGCGCTGGGTAAGGCCGATGTCCGCGCCGACGACGAGGTAGTTGGCCTTGTGCTTGTAGCCGCCCATCTTCTTGTGGTAGGAGCCGCTGACGCGGGCCTGGATGGTGGAGAAGTCAAGCTCGCCCGCGCGATCGGCCCAGAGCGTTCCGCCGACGCCGAAGTTGTCGTAGCGGCCGGTCGGGATTTTCTGGTCGTAGCTGGCGGAGAAGGTGTTGTAAGCGTTGGCCCGGAGGACGCTCGCCCACTGGTTGCGGTAGTTGGCGACGACGCGCTGGTTGCAGTTCATCACGCCCGTGAGCGCCGGGTTGAGGTTGAGCGGCGAGGAGTAGAACTGCGAGAAGTGGATGTCCTGGGCCATCGCCGAGGAGACCACGAGCGCAAGCAGCAGCGAGAGCAGAGGTTGGGAAGCCTTCATGAAGTAAAGATTAAGCGTTAATTGTGTGAACTTGATTGCGTGAACGAGGAATCGATTGAAACGTCTGCAAAGTTTGAAAAACCCGGCGGGATTTTCGCCCCGGCCCTTTGAAACAAATTTCCGCAGGGGGTCAAAAACGTGTTTCAGGCAGATGTTCGGCGCGTCGTTTTCGGCGCCGCTCGATGCCCCGGCCGCCCGATTGGGTCAGCGCTGGGTAGTTGCCTTTGCGCTTCGTTTTGCTGCCCGAGGGGTAAAAATTCGGCCTCGCCGGGGCAGGAAACCAAAATTTCTACCTTCGCCGCGCCTGTTTTGGAACACCTTACGGACTGGCCGGGACGGGTTTTCGGGAGAACAAAATCCGCGTCCAATCCGACCAATCCGCCCGCCATCCGGCTTTCGAGACAATGAAAAAACCGCTCTTCAAAATCCGCCGCGACGGCCGTTTCGGCTTCATGCACGCCGACGGCAAGGTGGCCATCGAGCCGCAATTCTTCGAGGTGGCCGATTTCAAAAGCGGTTTTTCAAAGGTCGTCTTCAACGACCGCTGGGCCTTGCTCGACCCGCTTGGCCGCGTCTTCCTGAAAAGGCTCTACTTCACCATCGGCCACTTCGAGGAGGGCCTCTGCCGTGCTCGCCTCGTCAACAAATGGGGCTTTCTCGACGAGAAGGGCGACGAGTCAATCCCTTGCCAGTTCGACGAGGTCGGCAACTTTTCCGAAGGCCTCGCCGCCGTCCGCTTCCGCGACCGCGCCGGCTTCATCGACGCTGACCGCAGCTTTCCCATGAAATTGGCTTTTGAGGAAACCAGGGCCTTTTCCGGCGGCCTAGCCCCGGCCAAGATGCACGGCCGCTACGGCTTCGTCGACCGGACGGGCGCGTTCGTCATCGAGCCAGAGTTCGACAAGTGCCGGCCATTTCAGGATGGCGTTGCCGTTTTCACCGAGGATGAAAAATGGGGCCTCATCGACCGCTCGGGCCGCGTCGTTTTGAAGCCGCAGTTCAGCTTCGTGGCCAACCATTCGCACGGCGAGTTCTTCGACGGGATGGCCCTTGCTTTTTTGGAGGGCAAATGGGGCTTCGTCTCGCAAACCGGCTCCATCGCCATCCCCCCGAGCTACGATTTGGCGGGAGATTTCGGCGAAGGCCTCGCGCTCGTGCAGGTCGGTGGCCTTTTCGGATACATCGACAAAGAAGGGAAGCTGGCCATCGACCCAATCTTTGAAGACGCTGGCATCTTCTCCGACGGCCTCGCCCAAGTCAGGATCAACAGCAAGTGGGGCTTCATCGACACAACCGGCGCAGTCGCCATCGAGCCGCGATTCGACCGGGCGATGCCTTTCCGCGACGGGCTTTCCCACGTTGTTTCGGAAGAAAAATGGGTCTACATCGACCGCTCGGGGCGCGAGGTCTGGAAAGAAAATTAGGGATTGAGCCGCGCCCAATCCCTAACCCCAAATCCCTACTCCCAACTCGGAATCAGCCCGCGCAGCCCCATGTTCACCGGCTGCTCGTTCGGCGTCACGCCGTCGGCGTAGAAATCGAGCTTCCCGTCGCCGTTGTCGTCGATCCACTCGAAGCTTTTGTTGATGCTGTAGCTCAAGGTGACTGTCCGGTCGCCCGTCTCGTCGCCGGTGATGACTAGCGGTTTCGTCAGCTTGCCGGTGACGACGCAGCTCCCCGGCGGGATGGGGCTGGTCGAGGCGAGCGGGTTGACGACCGTCGTCGCGCCCTCCGGTGCCTGCCCGCTTTTGATGTCGTTGAAGATGTCGTATGGCGCGGAGAAGCCGGTCTCGACCACGAAGAATCCCTGCTTTTTGTCGTCGCCTATGGTCAGCGTCTTCTGGTTTGGCGTGATGGCGTTGATGTAGGTGTTGAACCCGACGAAACAGGCCACGGTCAGCGACTGGTCGGCCAAGTCGGGCAGGCCGCCGGGGATTTTTTTGAGGTTGAACTTCACGTCAAAATCCTGAAAGGTGACCGACGTGCGCACCCATTCGTAGGTGCCGGGCGGCACGTCCTTCAAGTTGATTTTGGCGAAAAGCTCGCCTTCAGACATCACGGCCGCCTTGTCAAAATCGACCGCATTTGCGCCGCCGGCCGTCGTCTCCGCACCCTTGTAGACGATGGCGCCGGAGCCGAGCGGCGTGAGCGCGCCCGGTGCCAGCTCGATGTAGTGGACGCTCATCTTCCGAAAGCCGGGGTTCTGCGCGGCGTGGCCCGCAGGGACGGACTCGGGCAGCCCGATGTTGTTGAGCCGCTCTTGCGCGGGGTCGAATTTCAGTTTGAACTGGAGCTTTGCGTCGGTCGTCGAGGCGTTGTCCTTTTTGCAGCCGGTGGCGGCCAAGAGGGCGAATGCAGGAAGAAGCCAGAGATTTTTCATAAGAAAGACTGTTTTTGGCCCAAAACGCGGCATTTGCGGACTGATTTCAACCAAAAGGTTAAAAGCCGTTCCGGCCACGGCCGACGCGCGAAGATCGCGATGGAGCCGCTGGCGGCGGCCGATGCCTGCCAATGTTTTGCACCAAAAACACAAGCCCTCAAATCTGCGCGTTGCTCATTTCCGCTTGCTCGGCTTGGCCTCCGCGTTGAACTCGAGCGCCTTCCCCACCCAAAAATCGAGGTCGCCGTCGCTGTCGAAACCCTCCGGGTAGACGAACAGGAAGCCCTTCATCGGCTTGCCCGTGAAGTCCATCTCGCGGCAGCCGGGCCGGGCCAGCAGGTGGTCGTGGACGGCCTTCCCGACGCGCACCATCAGGCGGTCGTCGCCCGATTTTCGGTCGGTGTCCACGCCGATGCACATTTTTTCGTGCACCATGAAGATGAGGCCGCCCATCATTTTCTTCTCAAGAACGAGGCCGCCGGAGGAGAGCCGGCGGCGCACGCGGTCGGCCAGAAATTCGCTGTAAGGCATTGATTGTCAAGCTGTTTTCGGGGCCTGGCTTCAGGCCAATCATGATGAAAATTGACCAGAAGCTTCGGCGCGACCCGCAGGTGCGCCGATGCCCGGTGTTTCAAAAAGTCAGGCCATCGAGTGAAAAGCCAGCCGGTTGCCCTCCGTGTCCATGAAGACGGCCATGAACCCGTTCGGGCCGATGGCAGTCTTCGGCATGACGACCGTGCCGCCCGCAGGCTCCACGCGGGCGAGCGGCACGGCGAGGTCGTCGCCGCCGTTGAGGTAGATGAACGCGCCCTCCGCGCTCGGCTTGTTGCCGTTGCCGTGCGTGACGCAGCCGCCCACGCTCCCCTCGCTGTGCGGCAGAAAGGCCATGTCGAAGCCGCTGTTCATGCGGGCCAGGTCGCTCGCGAGCACCTTGCTGTAGAACTCGACCGCCCGCTCGAAGTTGACCGCCGGGATTTCGAACCAGTTGATTGCACTTGCCATGATTCAATTTTTTAGTGGTGAAAAAATGCTGGGGCAAAGTTGCCGAGGTGGCGAGCTTCGGGCGGAGCAAGTTTTTCAAAAACGTAGGCTCCTAAATTTGCCCATCTGATTTTTTGCCGATGAAAAAAAGCGACCTCCACGACCTCGTCCGCTCCCTCTCGAAAAGCGAAAAGCGCGCCTTTAGATTGCAGAACCAGCGACGGGGCGGCAACGCCGACTATCTGCGCCTGTTCGACCTGCTGGACGGGATGGAAATTTTTGATGTAAAAACATTGAAAAATGCCTTCCCCGGCCAGTCGTCCGCCGGGCAGTTGCACGTCGTGAAGAACTATCTCCGAGAGAAGGTCTTGGAAAGCCTGCGCCAGTTCCACAGCGAGATAAGCCGCGACGCCGCCGTGAAGGATTTGCTGAAAAACGTAGAATTGCTTTTCCACAAAGAACTCCACCGACAGGCCGCCGACGAGCTTGGCCGAGCCGAGAAAATCACCGCCGAGTTCGAGCTGCACACCGCCCAAATCGAGGTGAGCCGCTGGAAGCGCCGCCTCGAACAGGCCCTCAACCCGCACCGCTACGACCGCTTCGCCGAGATTCTGGAGGAGCAGGCCCGAGCGGCGGAGGCCCTCCAAAACAACCTCCAGCACTGGCGGCACATCGTCCGAACGTCGCAGCACTTCATCGCGCAGCGGGCCGCCTCGGCACCGCCCACCGAGCCGCCGCCCGCCGTCTCACTTGAGAGCAAAGTGCTGTACCTCAACACCTTGTACATAAAAAACCTGCGGGAAGACCGGCCAGCAGAGGCCGAAAAAGCCCTGCTCGCACTGCTCGAAATCCTCGAGTCGCAGCCCGCGCGGGTCCGGGAAGACCCCGGCAGCTACCTGACGACGGTCGGCAACATGGCGGCCTTCCGCACCTTCCGGGGCGAGGGCGGCGAGGCGCTCGAACTGCTGCGGGCGAGCCGCCGATTTTTGGAGAAACTCGGCATCCCCGACCGCCGCCGCCCCGTGCTGAAACAATGGGCGCGGCTGCTGAACATCGAGCTGGAAATCTACCGCAACGCCGACGCGCCCGCCAGTTTCGACCCGTTTTTCCGCGAAACGGGCGAATTCGTCAACCACGTCGCCTCGAAAATCCCGGCGGACTACCTGCTCTCCTTCCACTTCCAGTTGGCGTGGGTCTGCTTTTTGAAAAAGGACTTCGACGCCGCGCTCGACTGGCTGGCCCTGCCGCTCAACGACCCCCGGCGGTTCGGCGGCCTGCCCAATTTCCGCTTCGTCCTGCTGCTCAACCTGATGTCGCACTGCGAGCGGCGGAGCGTCCACGTGCTGCGGCATTTCGTGGAGAGCGCACGGCGTTTTTTCAAAAAATCGGGCGCGGCGGCAGCTTGGGAACAAGAGATGTTGGCCTTTTTCATCAAAATCGGGCAGGCGGCAGAGGGCGACTGGAAGGGCCTGCGGCGAGGTCTGCAGCAACGGCTCTTCCCCGAAAAACAGCCGTCGCTCGTGCCGGACGAGGTGCTGCGCGTGCTCGACCTGCAGCAGTGGCTGGCCCCGTTTTGAGCCGAAAAGCCAGCCCGTCTTCCCATCTTCGCCGCCCAAATCCAGACAATATGCCCGAGCAGTCCCGCACCGAAATCTCCGCCCTCGGCGAGTTCGGCCTCATCGACCACTTGACGAAAGGCTTCCTAACCGAGCACGAAAGCACCCTCAAAGGCGTCGGCGACGACGCGGCCGTCATCGACAACGACGGCTTTTTGACCCTCGTCTCGACCGACCTCCTCGTCGAGGGAATCCACTTCGACCTCGCCTACATGCCCCTCAAGCACCTCGGTTGGAAGGCCGTCGTGGTCAACTTGAGCGACATCTACGCCATGAACGGGCGGCCGAAGCAAATCACGGTCTCGCTTGCCATCTCCAACCGATTCTCGGTCGAGGCGCTCGACGAGCTTTACGACGGTATCCGAGCCGCCTGCCGCGAGTACGACGTCGACCTCGTCGGCGGCGACACGACCAGCTCGCCGCGCGGGCTTTTCATCTCCGTCACCGCCATCGGGCAGGGCGAAAAAGGGAAGGTCGTTCACCGCTCCGGCGCGAAAAAGGGCGACCTCATCTGCATCACCGGCGACCTCGGCGCGGCCTATCTCGGCCTCCAGATTTTGGAAAGGGAGAAACAGCTCTGGCAGAACGACCCGACCATAAAACCGGAACTCGGTGAGCGCAAGTACTTGATTCAGAGGCAGTTGAAGCCCGAGGCCCGGCGCGACGCCATCGAGGCGTTCGCCAAAAACGACCTCGTGCCGACCTCGATGATTGACATATCCGACGGGCTGGCCAGCGAGTTGATGCACCTGTGCAAGCAGTCGAACGTGGGCGCGTTTTTGGAGGAGAGCGGCATCCCCATCCACCCCGACGCCGAGCTGCAAGCCATCGAATTCGGCCTCGACCCCGCCACCTGTGCCCTTTCCGGCGGCGAGGACTACGAACTCCTTTTCACCATCGACCCGGCCGACGTGGAAAAGGTGCGCTTCCTGCCCGACATCTACATCGCCGGGGAAATCACCGGCGCGGCCGACGGCGTGATGCTGCACACGAAGGGTGGGAACGTTCACGCACTAAAGGCGCAGGGCTGGAACCATTTTTAGAGCCATTCGGCCTCGACCGGCTTCCGAACGCCCGGGATTTCCGGCATCTCGTGCCAGCCGATGTAAAAGAGGCCGAGGCACTTTTCCCCTTCCTCCAATTTCAAAAACTCGCGGGCCTCGAGCGCGGCGCGGGGGCTGCTCCAATAGCAGCCGAGGCCGATGGAGGTGCAGGTGAGCCACATGTTCTCGACGGCGCAGGCCATTGAGGCGACCTCTTCCCATTCGGGCAGGGTCGGGTCGGGGTGGATGCAGAGCGCGATGACGCAGCCCGCGCGGAGCGGGTTTTCACGGATTTTTTCGCGCTTTTCGGGGGTTAAAGGCTCCTTTCCGTTGCGCTCGTTCCAGTCGACGAGGTACTCGCCGAGCCGGGCGCGGCCTTCCTCCGAGTGGAAAACCTTGAACCGCCAGGGTTCGCTGCGCTTGTGGGTGGGCGCCCAGCGGGCGTTTTCGAGGAGCTGCTCGATGGTGGTCCGCTCGACGGGCCTTCCGACGATGTAGGTCTTCGGGAAGATGGCGCGGCGGCGGCGGATGAGGTCGTTGATGTCCATGTCTTGAATGGTTAATTGTCAATTGTTGGTCGTGACGGGCGGGCGGGAAACGGCAAATGATCGGGACCGTCCCAGCATTCTCCCAAAAAAATCATCGGAGGAAGTTCTGCTCGAACACCCGATTGTTCCCCCTGTCGTCCGTCACGACGAGGCGCAGGGTGTGCTCGCCCGGCCCGATGCGGCCGTCGAAGACGTGGGTGAGGCGGGCCTTTTTCGAGTCGTATTCCATCAAAATCCATTGGCCGTCCACGGTCGCGCGCCAGTCGAGGCCGTCGGCCTTGCCCGTCGTCGGGAAGTTGTCGGCGATGCGGAAGGCCATGCCGCTGGCCTTTCTCATGTCCTTTTTGAAAACAATGGGCGTGATGGTCGGCGGCTCCGTGTCGACGAGGATGGCGTAGCTGCCCAGCTCGCGGGTGCGGGTTTCGAGCCAGTCGCCGTCCCATTTTCCGCCCGCGTTCTCGGGCTTGCTGGTCGGTTTTTCCATGTACGCGACGAACGCCTTCGGCCGCAAATCGGCCGGTATCGGGCTGTCCGGCCGGATGGCGAGCGGGAAATAGCGGTGCACCGGCGTGCGGTTGTCCTGTACCGAGTGGACGAGCGAGAGGAAGCCGCGCCGCTCGTCGCGCCGCGTGTCGAGCGTGAGGTAGAGGTTCTGGTAGAGGCTGCCGCGCGGCAGGTCGAGGCGCAGGCCGTCGTGGTTGAGGCGGTTCTCCGCGTCCCAGAGGAAGGCGTAGTTGAAGGCCGGGGCTTCCGGCTCGACCATCGTCTCGTCGCGCAGGGCCCAGAAGGTCATGCT
This sequence comes from Saprospiraceae bacterium, assembly GCA_044227705.1. Taxonomy (GTDB): domain Bacteria; phylum Bacteroidota; class Bacteroidia; order Chitinophagales; family Saprospiraceae; genus JANOQP01. The sequence goes on along the minus strand of JBGAWE010000038.1, from coordinate 5,390 downwards.
CGTCTCGTTGCCCGAGGCATCGGCCGCCGTGATGGAGATTTTGCGCGGCCGGTCTTTGTAAAGCGAGACAACCCCCGATTCGCCGGAGGTCTGGTAGACCGGCAATTTGTTGCCGGGCAGAACCCACAGCCGGTTGATGTACGCGCCAATCGTCTTCTTCGCCGAATAATCAATATGGGCGTTGAGGTAGCGGCCCTCTTCCTGGTCAAGCTCGTTCATCCGGTAGTCGTACTGTTCCGCGTCGTCGACGACGAGCCGAATCTGGTAAACGCCGAGCGCCGAGCTGCTGCCCGTCTGGTAGTCGTATGCCTTCAGACCGAACGCCGCCCGCCACGCGCCGAGCCGAACCGTGTCGCCTTTCACCCGCCACTCGCTGCCGATTTTGACGAGCGGGATGGGCTTGCGGCCGACCTCCTCTTTTTTGTCGTTGAGGAAATAGGCCCGCAGCTCGCGGATTTGCGGCGGCGTCTGGTCGGCCACGCCGAGTTCGAAAAGGAGTGGGTTGAGCGCGTGGCCCGTCTTCGGCTCCCTGATTTCAAAGTGGAGGTGCGGCCCCTGCGAGCTGCCCGAGTTGCCGAGTTTCCCGATTTCCTCGCCTTTTCTGACGGGAAACTGCCCGTCCTTCGGGTCGAGGTCGACGGCGAAGCTCTCCTTTTCGTACTGCGCCGCTTTCACCCAGCGGGCGATGTCCGGCGAGAAGCGGTCGAGGTGGGCGTAGACAGTGACGTAGCCGTTGGTGTGCTTGATATAAATGACGTTCCCGTACCCGCCGCGCAGCACCGCCACCCGCGTGACGAACCCGTCCGCCGCGGCAAGGACCGCCTCGCCGACGCCGCCGTTTTTGGAGTCGATGTCGAGGCCGGCGTGGAAATGGCCGGGCCGCAATTCGCCGAAAGTGCCGTTCAATTTGATGGCGTGGCCGACGGGCGAGGCAAAGTACGCCTTTGGGAAATCCGCCACGTCCACCCGGTCGGGGCGCGGGTTTTTGAACGAAAAAGACAGCAGGACGAGCAAAAAAGCGGCTGCGTTGCGCATGGGAAGAGCGGGATTTGATTGGTCGGGAACCGGCCGGGTCGGGGCAAAAATGGTGCCTCGCGCCGTTATGTAGAGACGTGATTTGTCGCGTCTCTACGTCAATCCTTGTACGGGTCGAAAACGTCCGCCCCCGCCATCGCCACGCCGATGGGCCGCAGCCGGTGCAGGATTTCGATCGTCCCCTCATGGTGGGCGAGGACGTGGTCGAGCTTTTTGTAGCACTCCGGAGCCTCGTCTGCACCGGCCCCGCGCAGGGCGATGCCGCGCTTTTTCACCTCTTTTTTGACGGAAACCCAGTCGACGAGGCCCTTCGAGAGGTACTCGACCTTCCCGTTTCGGAACCGCTTCTTGCCCGCCGCCTGCGTCCGCGACATGGCCCGGCCCGCACCGTGGACCGTCGAGTAAAGCCCGGCGCGGCTCAATTCGGAGTCGATACCGCGAACGATGACGGAGGTGTCGGCCATCGTCGCGCCGATGAATCCGAGCTGGCCGGGGAAGGCGGGCGTCGCGCCTTTCCGAACGACGAAGTATTTCTCGCCGCCGTGCTCCTCCTCCCAGAGAAAGTTGTGGTGGTTGTGGACCTCGAAATCGGCCTTTGCTCCGAGAATTTCGAGCACTTTTTCGACGACGACATCGCGCCCGGCATAGGCGTAATCGCCCGCGAGGCGCATGGCGGCGAGGTAGTCCTGCCCGATTTCTGAGTTGGAATCGAACAAAATCGGCGGCGCGTCCATCCCGCCCTCGTTGACGTGGTCGGTGAATTTCTTCCCCATTTTCAGGGCGATGAAGCCTGTCGTCGTCTTGTGGCCGAAGCCGCGCGAGCCGAAGTGGACGCCGACCCAGAGCCGCCCCGTCTCCTTTTCCTCGAAAAGGTCGATGAAGTGGTTGCCCGAGCCGACGGTGCCGAGCTGTTCCATCGCCAAGCGCATCATCGCCCGCTGCGGCGCGAAATCTGCCTTTGAAATCGAGTCGAAAACCGGGTGGTCGATGGGTTTCGGGTTCGGGCGGCCGACGCCGAAGCCGATGTTTTTGAAAATCTCGTCCATCACCCCGTCGATGTCGACGTCGGCGGCCATGAGGTCGGTGCGGACGGCCTTGTTTCCGCAGGCGATGTCGAAGCCTACGCCGGATAGTGAGATCTTGTCGGGATATGCGACCACGCCGCCGATGGGGTGGCCGTAGCCGTAGTGCGCGTCGGCGGTGAGCGCGGCGAGGTCGGAGGGGCCGGTCCGGCAGCGGCGGATCTGCTCGACGGTCTTATCGTCGATGAGCGTTTGGCCGAAAATGGTGAGGTTTTGCATGGCTTTTGTCCAAATCGGCCCACAAACGGCTCGGCCCGGCCAAATGGTTCAAACCACGAAATTGAACGAGACGAGCAGCGAGATGACCGTCAGGAACCCCAGCCCGGCGAGGAAAATCCAGTCCGCCACCCGCTCGTAAACCTCGCCCCGAGCCGTTGGGCTTCGAATTGAAAGAAAGGAAAGCAGGCACGAGGCCATGAAAAACGGCGTGGCGACCGCCGCCAGCTCGTCGAGCACGGTCGATTCAGAGAACTGGTTGGCGCGGATGGAGGTCATCACCAAAAAGCAGATGCCCAGCAGCGTGGCCGAGGTGTTGAGGATGTGCGGCGACTTTTCATGCTGTTGGTTCATGTTCGGGCGGGTTCAGGTGGCTTTTTGTTCCACCGAGACCCATGTTTTGTCAAAACCGAGCGTCCGCAAAACCTGCTCCTTGTCCAACCTTTCCGGCTGCCGGACGCGCACAACAAGGTGCCGCGCCGGAACCTCCTCGACCACCGTGAACTGCGACCCGTGCGGCTGCCAGAAGTGACGGTGGGCGTGTCGTGGCCGGTGAGGTTGTGGTTCTTGTTCCATTCCCAGCGGAAAAGTTCGGGGTCAAAACGGATGGTCTCGAACTCGAAAACGACGACCTCCGTCAAGTCGTCGGATTTGACCAAAACCACCGTCCGCAGATGTTTGAACCGTTCGCGGACGGCCGAGACGCGCTCGTTCCAGATGTCCAAAACGAGCTTGCCGACAAGGCCGGGGTCGGCCCGCGTGTCGATTTTTTCGTCGAAAGAATAGACGGGAGAGTTGCGGCCTGAAATGAGCCTGACCTGCTTTTGCGCCGATGGCCGCGTACTTTTCACCGACTTCGCGCCCCAGGCCGTGTTGCCCATCACCACGTCGTCGAGGCCGACGTTCGACGGCTTCCAGTCGGCGCCGATGCACGTCGCGAAGATGGCCTCCCACTCGGATCCTTCGAGGTCGGCCTTGCCCTTCGCGGCAAGGAGGTAGACAAGCTCTTTCCCCAAAAGGTGGGCAAAATCGGCCGGGAACTCGTTGAGCGGGAAGGCCGCGACCGACTTCGAGACCGTCCGCAGCCGGGGCGAGGGGTCAGTTTCCATGCTCGGAAAGCTCGTATTCGCGCAGCACCGGGGACATGTCCATCGACTTCGCCACATAGGGCAGCAGCTTGAGGATGACCGCTTTAACGATGTTGACCGGCACCGCGTTGCCCGCCTGCCGCCGCGCCTGCCCGTCGTTCGCCGTGATTTTGTACGAATCAGGAAAGCCTTGCAGGCGGAACATCTCGCGGGGCGTGAGCCTCCGCTCGCCGTCGACGAGCAGGTAGTTGTACGAAGCCCCCGCCCGCAGCGCGCACGAGTAGGGATAGGAGCAGATGTTGCCCGCCTTGTTCTCGTGCCAGATGCTCGGGCGGTAGGCCGATTGGTGCCGCGCCCGCCGCTTTTCGAGGATGTAGTCGGAGGCGTAATACTTCGAGTCCACCTTCTTTTCGAGGATTTCGGACAGGGGCTTGAACGGCCGTCTCGGCTCGGGAAAAGTAAATCGGATGGGCTGCCGGTGCCCGACGATGATGACCCGTTCGCGCTTCTGCGGCAGCCCGTAGTCGAGCGCGTTCAGCACGGCGTACTGGACGTGGTAGCCCAACCCTTCGAGCGTCCGCAGGATGGTCTGGAGCGTCCGCCCGCCGTCGTGGCCAACAAGTTGTTTGACATTTTCGAGCACAAAAGCTGTCGGCCGCTTGTGTTCGAGGATGCGGGCGATGTCGAAAAAGAGGGTGCCCCGCGTGTCGCCGAAGCCCTGCCGTTGCCCGATGATGCTGAACGGCTGGCAGGGGAAGCCGGCAAAGAGCAGTTGGTGGTCGGGCACGTCGCGCTCGTCGACCTTCGTGATGTCGCCGACGGGGCGGTGGCCGAAGTTTTCCTCATAGGAATCTTGGCAAAACGGGTCGATATCCGATGAAAACACGCAATTCGAGCGCAGCCCGTTCTCGGCGCAGGCCTCGTCCATCGCCTGCCGGAAGCCGCCGATGCCGCAAAAAAGGTCGATGAACTTGACTTCTTCCATCCCTGTCTGGCTTGCTGTTTTGAAAGTTTTCTCGAATTGAAATGGCGGGCTGCCCTCGGGCCAAAAGTACAATCGCCCTCAACCTGTGCAACAAAGTGTTTAAAACTTTTGCTGAAAACCTCACCTTTTTTCGGCCATCAATTTGCCGATGGCGAATACCGGTTTGCCTTTCGCCGCCGGGTTTTTGAAGACGAAAAAAAGCTTCTCTCGTTTGCCCTTGCCGGCGTCCCCGCCAACAAGCTGCACGGAAGTTGTTGGCGGGGGGGGCGAAAACGGCAAGCGCACCAACTGCCGCTCGCCCCGTCCGATGCCTCCTGAAGCGAGCAGCGGCCCCGTCGCCGACCCCGCCCTTATTTCTAGCTGCCCGCCCATTGAACCCTCTTCAAACGCCGAAAGCTGTGCCGAAAACCCCGTCAACCCCGTCAAATCGAAGTCGTCGAAGCCGAAAAACGCCCCGTCGCCCAGCCCCGTGACCGCCTCGCCGAGCGAGTCGAGCCTGCCCGTCCGCGTGTTTTCCTCAACGTCGAAACTGCTCGCCCGCATCTCCGCGCTGCGCAGCGTGACGCTCGCCGAGCCGGTCTGCGACGGCATCTTCAGCTTCCCGAAATCGGCCCCCCGGTCGCTGTAACTGGCTGAAAATGTGACGGTTCCTGGCTTTTTCTCTTCCACGACGTGCTCGCCCGCGAGGGGTCGGTTGGCCTTTTTTTCATCGGCCAGCGTCATGATGTAGCGGGCCATCGCCATCGCCTCGCTCTTGGTCAGTTGCGGGTGGGCCGACATGCCCGTCTCGCCCCAGACGCCGGAGCCGCCCTTGATGATTTTCTCCGCCAGCTTGCCCTCGATTTCCCATTCGCCCTTGTACTTTTTGGAAATCTCGACGAGGCTCGGCCCGGCCGATTTCGCGTCCGTCTGGTGGCAGGAGCGGCAGTCGGAGCCGTCCATCAGCCGACGGCCGAGGGCAACGGACGCGCCTTGCTGATGGCC
>JBGAWE010000373.1:0-2921 GCA_044227705.1 Saprospiraceae bacterium | reverse complement strand
GCAGCATCGGCTGCGACGTGATTGGAGCGACGAGCGTGGCCGTCGTCCCGACCCCGACCGTCTCCATTACCGGCCTCACACCGACCATCTGCTCGGGCGGCGGCGACACCCTGACGGCGAACGTAACGAACGGCACCGGCAGCATCGCCTACCAATGGCAGAGCAGCCCGGACGGGACGACCTGGACAAACATCTCCGGTGCCACCTCGCAGGTCTACAATGTCGTGAACGAAACGGCGACGACCCAGTACCGTGTCTCGGTGACGCTCGGCGGGCAGGGCTGCGGCTCGGCGACCAGCCCGGCGGTCATCTCGACCGTCGTGGCCGACCCGGCGATTTCGATTTCGGGGGTCAACCCGATTTGCGTGGGCGGGACGGACACGCTCACGGCCGTCGTCAGCGGCGGCACGGGTTCGAGCACGATTCAATGGCAATCCGGCCCGTCGGCCACGGGGCCGTGGACCAACGTCGGCACCAATTCTACCACCTATATAATTAACGGCGCGTCCGCGGGGACGACCTTCTACCGCGCGACCTACGCCCGCAACGGCGTGGATTGCCAGACCGCTACTTCCAACAACCAATCGTCGGTGGTCAACGCCGTGCCGACGACGACGGACGCGGTCGGCTACCCGGTCTGCCAAAACGGGCCAATCACGTTGACATCGACTGCTTCGGGCGGGACGGGGGCTTTCACCTATCAATGGCAGCAAAGCTCGACCGGCACCAGCGGCTGGACGAACGTAACCCTCGGCACGGGCGGGACGACGGCCAGCTATCAGCCCTCGACGGCGACCGTCGGAACCATGTATTACAGAATGCTCGCCTCGCAGACGGCCAGCGGTTGCGGAACTGCGACCTCGGACACGGCGAAGGTGACGGTCGTCACGGCCCCGACGGTCGCGGTCTCCGGCCTCACGCCGACGATTTGCACGGGCGGCGGCGACACGTTGACGGCGAACGTCACGAACGGCGTCGGCACGATTTCCTATCAATGGCAAAGCAGCCCGAACGGCTCGACTTGGACGAACATCTCGACCGGCGGCACGGCTCAAACCCTCATCGTGTCCAACGTGACGGCGACGACGCACTATCGCGTCAGCATCACGATGTCAGGCTCGGGTTGCGGCTCGACGACGAGCACGGCCGTGATTCTGACCGTCGTGGCAGACCCTGCCATCTCAATTTCGGGGGTCAATCCGATTTGCGTCGGCGGGGCTGACACGCTCACGGCCGTCGTAAGCGGCGGCACGGGCGGCGTTTCCACGATTCAATGGCAGAGCAGCCCGAACGGCTCGACGGGCTGGACGAACGTCGGCTCCAATTCCAACACCTACATCATCAACGGGGCCTCGGCGGGGACGACCTATTACCGCGCCCTCTATTCACGTGACGGCGTGGACTGCCAGACCGGCACCTCGAACACGCAGGTCTCGGTCGTCAACGCCGACCCGACGACGGGCGACCCGGTCGGCTATCCGGTCTGTCAAAACGGGCCAATCACGCTGACCTCCGTCGGCGCGGGCGGCACCGGGCCGTTCACCTATCAATGGTATCAAAGCGCGACGGGCACGGGCGGCTGGTCGGTCATCGCGGGTGCCACGTCGAGCAGCTATTCACCCTCGACGGCCGCGCTCGGCACCCTTTATTATCAGATGGTCGCCTCGCAATTGGTCAGCGGTTGCGGCTCGGTCACTTCCGACACGGCGAAGGTGACCGTCATCGCCGCGCCGACGGTCTCGATTTCGGGCCTCACGCCGACCATCTGCACGGGCGGCGGCGACACCCTCACGGCAAACGTCACGAACGGCGTCGGCACGATTTCCTACCAATGGCAATCCAGCCCCGACGGCTCGACATGGACGAACATCTCGTCCGGCGGCACGGCGCAGTCGCTCATCGTTTCGAACGTGACCACGACGACGCACTACCGCGTCAGCATCACCTTGAGCGGCTCGGGTTGCGGCTCTACGACCAGCTCGGGCGTGATTTTGACCGTCGTGCCCGACCCGACGATTTCGATTTCGGGGGTCAACCCGATTTGCGTCGGCGGGACGGACACCTTGACGGCCGTCGTCAGCGGCGGCACGGGAAGCTCGACGATTCAATGGCAATCCGGCCCCTCGGCGACCGGGCCTTGGACGAACGTCGGCTCCAATTCCACCACTTACATCATCAATGGTGCCTCGGCGGGGACGACCTATTTCCGGGCGACTTACGCCCGCAACGGCGTCGATTGCCAGACGGCGACCTCGAATTCGCAGATTTCGGTCGTCAACGCCGTGCCGACTACGACGGACGCGGTCGGTTATCCTGTTTGTCAAAACGGGCCAATCACTTTGACATCGACGGCGACGGGCGGAACGGGTGCCTTCACCTACCAATGGCAGCAAAGCTCGACCGGCACCAGCGGCTGGACGAACGCGGTCGGCGGCACGGGCGCGACGACGACCAGCTTCCAGCCCTCGACGGCAACGGTCGGCACCATGTACTACCGGATGCTCGCCTCGCAGACGGCCAGCGGTTGCGGCACGGCGACGAGCGACACGGCGAAGGTGACGGTGGTCGTGGCCCCGACGGTCTCGATTTCCGGCCTCACGCCGACCATTTGCTCGGGCGGCGGCGACACTTTGACGGCGAACGTCTCGAACGGCGTCGGTACGATTTCCTACCAATGGCAGAGCAGCCCCGACGGCTCGACGTGGACGAATATCTCGCCCGGCGGCACGGCCTCCATCCTATATATATCCAATGAAACGGCGACGACTCAATATCGCGTGAGCATCACAATGAGCGGCTCCGGCTGCGGCTCGGTGACAAGCTCGCCCGTCACTTCGACCGTCGTGCCGGACCCGACCATCTCGATTTCGGGGGTCAACCCGATTTGCGTCGGCGGGGCGGACACGCTCACGGCCGTCGTC
>JBGAWE010000372.1:0-2926 GCA_044227705.1 Saprospiraceae bacterium | reverse complement strand
CGCCGGGCGAAGTCCAGTTGGAGGTCGTTCCGTTGAGGGCGAAATTGGTCAAAGTCCCCGCCGGGCCGCCCGAGATGGCGTTGTTGAGGGTCGTCACCGTCGAGTTGTTCGCCCCGACGAAGCCCTGATTGAATTTATAGTAAGCTTGCAAATTGGCCGGTGTCCCGCCCACCTCGCAGCTAGACTGTTGGGCCAAGATCTCGCAGGTGTTGGCCGAGTTCCATAACCGCACCTCGTCGATGATGCCCGCGAACGGGTCGGAGAGGACGCCCGGGTTGTAGCCAATCTTGAAGACCGTCGCCGAGCCGCCGAGCGTGAAGCTGACCGGGTTGGTCGCCACGAGCGTGCCGTTGACGAACGCCTTGACGGTGCCCGCCGCGACGTTCGTCACGACCGCGACGTGGTACCAGTTGTTGGCCGTGAAGTTGTAGTTGAAGTTCGTCCAGCCGTTGTTGTAGATGACCTTGATTTGGGTCGGCGAGATGCCGAAGCCATTGCCGTGCGAGCCGGACAGGTCTGCCCCGACGACCGTGCAACCGAGGTTCGTCGCACCGTTGTTCGGGAAGGAGGTCGGGTAAATCCACGCCGCCATCGTCCAACTGCTGTTCGGGTTGTCGTTGAGGGCGGTCACGACGTGGTCATCCACCCCGTCGAAGTTGAGCGCGGAGGCCGACACACCCGTCCCCGAGACGGCGAAGTCATAGTCCGCCTCGTCGCAGTCGCTGTTGTTGACGTGGACGACAGCCGCCCTCGCGCCCGCCGCCGACGGGTTGAAATTGACTGTGAAAGTTGCCGAGCCGCCGTTCGCCGCGACCGTCGTCGGCGCACCAGCCGCGATGCTGAAATCGGCCGCGTTCGTCCCCGTCAGGGTGATGCTGGAAATGTTCAGCACGCTCGTGCCGGAGTTTTGGATGGTGAAGACACGGCTGAAATTGGTCGAGCCGAAGTCCGTCCAGTCGCCTGTCGAGGGCGTGGCCGAACCATCAAGGATGGTCACAGCGTTGCCCGCCAGGTTGATTTCCGGCTGGAGATAGGGCGAACAGCTCGTGCCGGTCGTCACACCACCGGGCGCGGTCCAGTTGCTCGACGCGCCGGAAAGTGCGAATCCGGTCAGCGTCCCAGTGCGCGAGTTGCCGCTCGCATCGGTCAGGGAGGTCACGCCCGAGTTGTTCGCCCCGACGAAGCCCTGATTGAACTTGTAGTAGGCTTGCAGCCCGGTCTCCGTCCCGGCCAGTTCGCAGTTCATGTGCGCCTGGATTTCGGGCTGGCAAAGCACCCGATTCCATATGCGCACCTCGTCTATTTTTCCATTGAAGTTGAAGCTGCCGTCGGTCATGGCCGCGCCGATGGCAAACGCCACGCCCGGCGACGGGGCCACCGCTGGAATCGTCCCGAACGTCGAGCCAGACACGTCCACGCCGTTCGCATAGAGCTTGATTCGGTTGGCCCCCGTCTGCGTCCCGTCGTAGACGACCGCGAGGTGCACCCATGAACCCGTCGGGACGACCGAGGTGTTCGAGAACCGCCCGTCCTGGTTGCCGATCTTTAGGAAGAACTGGCCGTTCACGTTAAGGCCCGTGTGAATGGTGTTCGTGCAGCACCCGCTCGCGCCCTTGCCGACGATGCCGACCGCGCTCCCGCCGTCGCTGTTTATCCAATGCTCGATGGTGAACTGCGTCGCCCCGTCGAGCAGGGAGGCCGTGTTGGCCAGCGAGACGAAATCCGAGCTGCCGCCGAGGTCGAGGCCCGCGCCCGCCACGCCGGTCGCCTTGATGGCGAAGTCATAGTCCGCCTCGTCGCAGTCGTCGTTGAAAACGTGGATGGTGGCGTTGCGAACGCCCGCCGCCGTCGGCGCGAAATTGACCGTGAAAGTGGCAGAACCGCCCATCGCAACGCTCGTCGGCGCGCCCGCCGCGATGCTGAAATCGCCCGCGTCCGTGCCCGTGAGCGTGATGCTGGAAATGTTCAGCACGAGGTTTCCGGTGTTGAAAATGGTAAAAGTCCGGCTGAAATTGGTCGAGCCGAAGTCCGTCCAGTTGCCCGTTGAGGCGGTCGATGTCCCATCGGCTATGCTCGTCAAGTTGCCCTGCATGTCAACCTCCGGCGCAGGGACGTAGGCCGATGTGACCTCCGTGATTCCGCTGCCAGCGACCCAGTTTCCGGTCGAACCGGTGAGGGCGAAATTGGTCAAAGTTCCGTTTTGGACGACGGCGTTCGCCGCGTCGGTGGCGGTCGTAACGGTCGAGTTGTTCGCGCCGACGAAGCCCTGGTTCATCTTCCAGTAGACCGTCAGGCAGGGGTCCATGCCCGCGATTTCCGTGTTGAAGTTGGCATAAATCTGCGCGTCGGTGCGCTGTTCCTTCCACATCCGCACCTCGTCGATGGTGCCCGTCCACGGGTAGCCGCCCTTCGGCTCACCGATTTGCAGGGTGCCGGTGGTGGCCGAGTTGCCGAAACCGGTGAACGTCGGCGTGGGCGTGGGCAGGCCGTTTTTGTAGGCCCGCCAAGTCCCCGCCCCGTCGTAGGTCAAGGCGAAATGCTCCCAGACCGTGCCGGTGTTGCTGACCGTCGCGCCTGTGTTGTAGTCGGCCACGAAGTCCTTTCGTATGGTGAGATTGCCGCCGCCGAACAGGAACAGATAGCCCCCAAAGCCGACGGGGAAGGAGAATGAGCTTTCGTTCTTCGCCCAAAACTCGATGGTCGCTGGCTCCGTCCCGAAGGCGGTGAAGCTGGGCGAGTTAACGTTGTCCGACGGCCCGGAGCCATCGACGTGCAGAGCCTTCGCCGCCACGCCCGTCGCCGAGATGGCAAAATCATAGTCCGCCTCGTCGCAGTCGTCGTTGTTGACGTGGACGGTGGCCGTCCGCGCACCTGCCGCCGTCGGGCTGAAATTGACCGTGAAAGTGGCCGAGCCGCCGTTTGCCGC
>JBGAWE010000371.1:0-2931 GCA_044227705.1 Saprospiraceae bacterium | reverse complement strand
TCGCGGTAGATGTGTTGATAGGCTAACCAAAAAGCAAAAACCAGCCCGGCAAGCAAAGCAGACCGCGCTCGCAAGGGCCCCCGGCCCGGAGCGTCTCGGCCGCAGCCCTCCGGCCCGCCCGGCGCGGGCCTCGAAATCTCCCAAAGGCCGAACACGAGTGGCGTTCCGCAAAGGATCGGCAGGTTGTACCCCCAACTGATGGCCGACATCCACGAAACGGAGAGAAAAGCGGCCAGTGGCAGGTCTGCCACTGTAATTTTTTTTTGAAAAAAACGAACAGCCAACAGCCCGGCCCCGGCGTCGAAAAGCAGCCGCGACTGACCGAAAGGCGGCGTAAAAGATTGGTTTTCAACGACTTGGATAACATAGCCGCCGATCAACCCTGCGACCGCCAGCGAGAAGGGCCAGTCGAAACCGTCCTTTTTCAAAAGGGACTTCAGCCCAAAACCGGCGGCCAGACCGGCGGCCACGAACCCGGCCGAGAGCGGTGAGATCCTCAAAAAATCGAGGAAGCCGTGCTGCAAAAAGTCGCGCGAGCTGCCCGCGCCCGCCGTCCAGAAGACGAAGCTTGGCCACGCACCGGTTGCCCTCAAATAAAGGATGACGGCCGCGAGGCTTCCAAAAAGACCAATCGAAGTGCTTACTGCAAACCTTAAAACCGGGAAACCTGATTTCCTGAAAACAAGCACTCCTGCAAACAGGGCGACGGGCAGCGGGTAGAAAGACTGCTTGCAGAGCATGGCGGCTGCGGCGGAAACTCCGGCTAACAAGCTCATTGTCAGTGAGTTGTGCCCTTTGAAGAATAGCCAGAGGGAAAACGAGGCGAACAAAACCCCATCCACCGTGTGCCACGCCGCCGCCGGGTAGCAATGCGCCGAAACAATGAAGCCGAGCGAGGCGAGCAGCCATTTTCTTCTTTCATTGGAAAGAACATCCGCCGTCAGCCATGCCGCGAGGCCGACCTTCCAGTAAAAGAAAACCCGCTCCGCCAGCACCGCCCAATCCGTTGGCAGCAGCCGAAGTTCGAGGGCGCGGAGCCAGACCGTCAGCGGCGGGCGGACATAGAAAACATCCACGTAAAGCTGCTTCCCTTGCAAGACCTGCCACGCCAGTCCGGTGATGAAACCGCCGTCCGTCTCGTTGATTCCAAACGGGGCGTAGGCCAGCGGGTAGGCGGCCAACAGGCTGAAAAACAACGCTTTATGGAAAAACTTCTCGCTCATGCACCGGCGAAGATGCGGCGGCGCAGCATCGACTCGAACCGTTGCTCGGGGAAGTTTTCGGGGCGCAGGCCGGAGAGCAGCGGATCGCTCGCCGCGTCCTTCGCGAGGTAGATTTTGCCGCCAAGGTCGAGGAGGATGCCGTCGAGCTTTTTGACCAAAGCCATCAGATTTGGGTGCATCGGGAAGTCCATCGCCAGCGAGTAGCCGCGCTCGGGGAAGCTGTTGAGGGCCTCCGGCTCGCGGTCGCCGTACTTTTTCAGGACGGCCAAAAAGGGGCTTTGTCCGCTCGACCGGACAGCTTCGAGCATCCTTTCCATCCCCGTGCGGGAGGCAGTCTCGGGCAGCCAAAAGTGGTATTGGACAAATCCTTTTGGCCCGTAAAATCGGTTCCAACCGGGAACGGAATCGAGGGGGAAAAAGAAGTTGTCGAGTGGCACCTCGCGCTCGCCGCGCCGGTTCGAGAGCCAATAGGCGTGATTGTAAGCGTTGATAGTCAACGAGTTGAGTAGTTTCGGGAGGGCGAGGCGAGGGGCGGCGGCGGGCGGTTTCCGGGGGCTGTCGGCAGGCAAGGAATTGCCGTCGCCCTCAACGTGCTCACCTGAAAAAAGAATTGAGCGCCCCTTTTTGTTGAGACAGTCCACCCACGCGGCGGCGTAGGTCGCCGTGTTCTTTTCAAAAAGGTCGAAGAGCGCAGGGAGCGAGGCGGCCTTCTCCGTCACCTGCCTCATTTTTAGAGAGGAATTCGGGCGCAGCCGGAAGTTCGCCTCCGTCACGATGCCCGTGAAGCCCATGCCGCCGACCGTCTTCCAAAAAAGCTCGGCGTTCTTGGCGCGGCTGCAATTCAGCACGGAACCGTCGGCCGTCATCAGCCGGAAACTGTCGAGCGAGCGGCTGAAACTGCCCGCCGTCGGGTGGTTTTTCCCATGAACGTCGGCCGCGACTGCCCCACCGACGGTGATGAGCTTGGTCCCCGGCGCCACTTGCAGGAACCAGCCGCGCGGAAGAGACCAATCCAAGATTTCAGACAGAAGAATGCCCGACTGACAGGTGAGAAGCCCGGTTTTCGGGTCGAAATCGAGAAGCTTGTTCAGTTTTCGGGTCTCGACGACCGTTGCGGCGAGGCTCGCGTCGCCGTAGCTGCGGCCGTTGCCCCGGGCGATGAGCCGGTCTTTTTTCAACAAAACCTCGCGCAGCGCGGCCTCTGAGCCGGGCCGGGCGACCTCGGCCTCGACAACGGGGTGGTTGGCCCAGCCCGCGATTTTCTCCTTCCAAAACATCATGGAGGCGAATGTAAAAGGGCGAGGGGCAAAGGCAGGATGTCCCGCTTTTGCCCCTCGCGTTGATTTTTGTCAGCCGTTTTTTGCCCGCCGGTTCACATGGCGGTCATCAGTTTGGCTTGTTTGAAAAGGCCTTTTTCGTTCGAGACGGAGATTTGATAGGCATAGTTCGCCAGCGGCAGGCCGAGGCTTTTCAGGTCGACTTCAAGTTTGTGGTCGCCGGACGGAAGGTTTCCTGCGGGGATTTCAGCCACTTTATTTCCCTGCAAATCGACGAGTTCGAGGCGCACGTCGGCCCTTTCGGTGAGGGTGAACGGCACAGCCGTCCTTCCGTCGAAGGGGTTGGGGAAGTTTTGGCCTAGCCTGAACAAGCCGCCCGTCTCCGGCTCGATGGTCGCCAGCACGCCGCTTCCTTTTATCGTCACTTCAAG
>JBGAWE010000370.1:0-2957 GCA_044227705.1 Saprospiraceae bacterium | reverse complement strand
GGAGTGTTTGTGCCCTCTTGTTCATGGGAACTTGTGGTTTTTATTAAAGAATAGTCAGGTAGGAGGAAGCGGATTATGGCCTGCCGTGGCCGCTCAAAGGTCTAACCCGATTTCCGACGAGGGGAAGCAATGGGTTGTATTTTTAATTTCATAAAGCCCAGCCGAGCGCCGGTCTGCCGCGCTGCGCAGACTTTTCATTTAGGTAAAACTGGCTTAACCCCCGCTTAATACGACGCCTGGACTTTTGTGCCGTCAATCAAAAATCAAAAGTTCATGAAAAGATTCCTACTCCTCGCCGTCACGCTGACGAGCATTTCCCTCTCTGCCCAAACCGATTTCAAGCTCACCCCGACGACCTATGTCGGCGCACTTTCCGCAGACGCGGCCGCCGATTGGACAAAGAACTGGACCAATTTCGACCCCAAAAACACCGTCTACCCAGCCACGACCGACAAAACCACGCTCAACGGCATGGACGCCACGCTGCCCATCCCCGGCGAGAAGGATTTGACCGACACGCTCACCCTGGATGCCTCTAAAACTTATGAATTGAGCGGCTTTTTCGTCGTCCGCTCCGGCGGCAAATTGGTCATCCCGGCCGGGACGATCATTCGCGCCAAGTCGGACTTGACGACCACGCCGAAAAACTACGCGGCCATCATCGTCGAGCGCGGCGGGCGCATCGAAATCCTCGGGACGGAGAGCCAACCCGTCGTGATGACCTCCTTAAACAACAGCGGCCGCGAGCGCGGCGACTGGGGCGGCCTCCTCATCGCGGGCCGCGCCCCGCACAACCTGCTCAACGGGACGACCAACGACAACGTCCAGATGGAGGGCTTCAACAACATCGCCTTCGACGCGAACCTTGCCAAGTTTGGCGGCGTCGACCCGCTCGACAACTCGGGCATCGTCCACTATTTGAGGATTGAGTTTGCCGGTGTCGCGCTCGAAACCAACAAAGAGATAAACGCGCTGACCCTCGGCGCACTCGGTTCCGGCACGGAGCTGCACCACGTTCAATGTTCTTTCTCGAATGACGATTCTTTCGAGTGGTTCGGCGGCACCGTCAACTCGCACCACCTGATCGCCTTCAAAGGAACCGACGACGACTTCGACACCGACAACGGTTACTCGGGCTTGAGCCAGTTCGGCATCGCGTTGAAGGACTCCGCGTATTACGACAAGACCTATTCGCTCGCCTCGGGCTCCTCGACCTCTGAAGGTTTCGAGAGCGACAACGAGGCGACCGGCACGGCGGCGGTGAAGCCTTACACGAACGCCATCTTCTCCAACTACACGATGCTTGGCCCGGTGCCGGTCGGCTCGAAGTATTCCGACATGAACTCGGTGACCAAGGCTGCCTTCCGTCGGGGCGCGCGCATCCGCCGCAACTCCAGCCTGCGCATCGTCAACAGCATCTTCATGGGCTATCGCAACTTCTGCATGATAGATGGCGACAGCTCTTTGAGAAACACCAACTGGCCCGCCGCCCTTGCACTCACCACGCCGAACACGGCGATCGCGCTGAACAAGCAAATCGCTTTTGACAACAACGTCATCGTCCACACGTCCGCCGCGTTCGTCTCCACGACGGACACAACGGCCAACGGACTCGCCGAAGTCACCCGCGCCACCGGCTCCGCGAACAAGCTGACCGCCGTCAACAACTGGTTGCGCCATACGGGCCCGCTCGCAAACTGCATCGACCCTGTGCCGTTCACGGTAGGGACTGTCCTCGTCAACCCGATGGCCTCCTCGACCACGCCGGACTTCAAGCCGGTCGCCGGTTCGCCCGCGCTGACGGGTTGCGGTGCCAACTTCAAGGACAATCCGGTGCTCGTCAACCTCATCCTGTCTGCCTCTTATGAAATCCCGGTCGCTCAAATCACGCCGGTGTTCCCCAACCCGATTTCGGGCGGCGAACTTCAGTTCGGCAAGCAGGTCGTGAGCTTCGGCCTCTTCGACATCAACGGGAAACTCGTCAAATGGGGAACGGATGTCTCCTCGGTTTCCGTCGATGGCCTCGTGAAAGGCATCTATTTCATCAAAATCGACGGCCGTGCGCAGCGCGTGGTCGTGCAGTGATTTTGCCCCGAAGCACCAGCTTCGGGCTTGACAAAGGAGAATATTCCCGAATTCGTAGCTTCGGGAAACATAAACAGGTTTAGAATCAGTTCGGGCCGTCTCCATGTGGGGACGGCCTTTTTGTTTTGGCCAATTTTGCCGAGGACGCCGAACAACGGGCAGCAACTGGTTTACTCGATACTACAAATAATGGAGCGGGTGCCAACAAGGCCATACCTTTATGGCGTTCTGTGCGATGGTCGATTTCAATCCTGCTGTTACCGCTTCGTCCGCTCTTTCAGTTTTCGCTGTTTGACGATTTTCAAAACCTCGTTGAACTTCCGCGCCGCCTCCACCATCCGCCCGGCATGGAGGCTCCCTGTCTCGGGCTGGAAAATCCACCCGTCGGGTGCGCCCTGAATCGCTTCGATGGGCAGCCCGGCCGCCGCGAACTCCTGCATCCTTATCGGGAAGACTGTCTTTTCGCCCTTTACGTGGGCATTGAGGGCGGCGGCCAGTTCTTTTTCAAAACAAAAGTCGCTGGCGACGAAGGCAGGGGAGAGGACGCAGATGATGATGTCGGCTTGGTCAAAGTTGCGCCAAATCGCGTCGAGCCATTTCTCGCCCGGCACGATGGCCCCGTCGTCCCAGAGCGTCACGTTGCCCATGCGGACGAAGGGGTGGAGGTGTTGTTTCAGTTTTTTGAGGGCTTGGTATTCGGTCTCGTCAGCGTGCGCGTAGCTGATGAAGGCCGCCACCGGCATCCGCGCCTCGTCGGAGCGCATCTCCGGTTCCTCGATACCGTCGAGCAGTTTTTCGACCTCGAAATCGCGTTCCAGCTCCGGGCAGAAATAGTCCTTACGGTTGCGGTTCTCGTGGGCGAGGAGCGTGTC
>JBGAWE010000369.1:0-3007 GCA_044227705.1 Saprospiraceae bacterium | reverse complement strand
ATCCCGGCCCGGCCGGATTTTTTGAGAAAACTATCTGAACAAGAGCATATGAAAATCAAGTTCTGCGGGGCCGCCCGCGAGGTCACGGGAAGTTGCCACCTCCTCACGCTCGACACAGGCTTCCGAATCCTGCTCGACTGCGGCCTGTACCAGGGACACGAGGACGCCATGCGCGACTTCAACGAGAAATGGCTCTTCGACCCGAAGACCATCGACTGCCTCATCGTCTCGCACGCCCACATCGACCACACGGGGCGCATCCCGAAGCTCGTCGCCGACGGGTTTGCCGGGCCGATTTTTGCCACCCACGCCACGCGCGAGCTTTGTTCCATCATGCTGCTCGACAGCGCGAAAATCCAGGAAACGGACGCCGAAAGGGACAACAGGCACCTGAAAGAAGGCCAGCCCGAGGCCAAGCCGCTCTACACCGTTGAGGACGTGCAGGCGGCGATGAAGCTCTTCCAAAGTTTCAACTACGAGCAGACCTTCCACCCCGCGCCGAACGTGCGCGGCGTGTTCCGCGACATGGGCCACATCCTCGGCTCGGCCAGCGTAACGCTCGAAATCGACGAGCACGGGAAGAAGACGCGCCTCGCCTTCTCGGGCGACATCGGCCGCCCGAGCCGCCCGATTTTGGACGACCCGAAGCCGATGCCGCCATCGGACTACGTCCTCTGCGAGAGCACCTACGGCGACCGCGAGCACGAGGCCGCGCCGGGCGAGATGGAGCATTTTGCCCGGATCGTCAACGAGACCTTGATTGAAAATAAGGGGAAGCTGCTCATCCCCGCCTTCGCCGTCGGGCGGACGCAGGAGATCGTCTTCATGCTCGACCAGTTGGCAAAGGCGGGCAAATTGCCCCGCGTGGAGGTCTACGTCGACAGCCCGCTGGCGGTGGACGCGACGGACATCTTCGTCCACCACCCCGAGTGCTTCGACGCGCAGCTTCACCGCTACATGCTCGAGGACGAGAACCCGTTCGGCTTCCGCAACCTCCACTACGTCCGCACGGTCGAGGAGTCGAAGGCCATCAACGACAACAAGCAGCCCGCCATCATCATCGCCGCCTCGGGCATGATGAACGCCGGGCGCATCCGCCACCACCTCGCCAACAACATCGAGAACAAGAACAACACCCTCCTCATCGTCGGTTACTGCTCGCCCGACACGCCCGGCGGGCAGCTGCGCGACGGGGCGACCGAGCTGAATTTTTCGGGGAAAGGAAGAAGGTCAACTGCCGCGTCGAAATCATGGACTCGTTCAGCGCGCACGGCGACCGGGGCGAGATGCTGGCCGTGCTTTCAAACCAAAAAGAGCGGGCGAAGACGGTCTTCCTCGTCCATGGGACGCTCGACCGACAGGAGAAGTGGGCGGCCTACCTGAAAGAGAACGGCTTCGGACGGGTTGAGATACCAGAGCTTGGGGAGGTCGTCGAGATTTAATTGCCAACCGACTTTTTAAATCAATCATGAAAAAAACTGCCATTCCAATCGCCCTCGCCGTGCTGGCGGTCGCCATTCTCGCGCTCATTGCCTCGTGCAAAAAACCCGACGCCAACAACCTTGTCGTCGACCCGCACGAGAGCGAGTGGGCCGTTCCGCTGTTCAAAACGAGCATCGGCATTGAGGACATCCTGCAAAAGACCCTCGTCGACACGGCCGCCAAGCTCCTCATCGACGCCGACGGGCGCATGACCTTCTTCTATCAGGGCGACCTCAACGAGAAGTATGCGAGCGAGCTGTTCAAGTTCGGCGACTCCATCGTGGTACCCTTTCTCGGGACGACGGAGTTCAAGTATTCGCTCGACGTGCCGCAGAAGTTGCACTTCCAGAAGGTGCAGTTTAAGGGCGGCAAGTTCACTGCCGGGAGCCTCAACCTCTCGGGCGACACGCTGCTGCTCAAGTTCTACATCGACGAGATGACTAAGAACGGGCAGCCGTTCGTCTACAACCTCGTCCTGCCCCCAACCGGCGGGCCGTACACCAGCCCCGACTCGCTCGACATCGCGGGCTACACCCTAGAGGCTACCGACGACACGCTGCACATGCACTACCAGGCATACCTGAAAGACGGTGTCACCCCCACTGCCGTCTTCGGCGCGGCCCTCATCGGCGACAACCTCCAGTTCAGCTACATCGAGGGCTTTTGGGAGAAGACCGAGTACCCGCTCACGCCGAAGCCCGACACCATCCCCATCGACATCTACTCGTTCGTCGCGGGCGGCGGCAACATCCAGTTCGACGACCCAAGGGTGACGGCATACGTCATCAACTCCTACGGCTTCCCGACGCGCGCTTTGGTCAAACAACTTAAGGTGGTATTCAAGGACGGGGGCGAGCTGGACTTCCTCGGCCAGCCCGTCCTCAACGGCATCGACGCGAACTACCCGACCCTCGCCGAGGTCGGGCAGACGAAGGTCACCGAGTTCTATTTCGACAAGAACAACTCCAACATCAAGGAGGTCTTCAACTCGCAGCCGGTCTCGCTCATCTACGACTTCACTGGTGTGTCGAACCCCGACAACGACCCCAACTTCATCGGCTTCATCACCGACAGCTCGCTCGTGAAATTACGCGTCCGAGTGGAACTGCCCCTGCGGGCATACGCCAAAAATTTTGTGGTGCAGGACACGCTTCCCGTCGATTTTGGCGGCTACTCGACGCTCGAACCGTCGAAAGTTCGGTCGGCCGAGTTCAAGATTGTCACGGAGAACGAGATGCCGGTCGGGCTTTCCACCCAAATCCTCTTCCTTGACGGAAAGGGGAATTTGATTGACTCGCTTTTCGCAGGGGGCGAAACAGAGTTTTTGAAAGCCGCCCCCGTCGACGCGAACGGCGAGGCAGTCGGCAAAGCGGTCAACGAGATGAAAGTGCCGCTCACCTCAGCCCAGTTCGACCGAATCCGCCATGCGACGCGGGCCGTCCTGCGCGCCCGTTTCAACACATCGGGCGGCGCGACCCAGCCCGTGACCGCGCTGCAAAAACAGCGGACGAACATCCGGATGGGG
>JBGAWE010000368.1:0-2987 GCA_044227705.1 Saprospiraceae bacterium | reverse complement strand
TGTTGCTCTTTTTCTTCTTTTTGAAGCCTTTATCATTTTAAGGCTCGGCAACAGCTTGATTTTCAGCAGTTTAGGTTCGTTTTTTATCACCAAAAGACCGTGATAGATCACCCGCGCCCCGGCAACTATCACCATTTCCCCGAAACCTGCCCCCGAAAACCCGCCAATTGCCCCGGTTTTCCCGTGAACTATCACCTTTTTCCCATGCCGAGGAGAGTGGGGTAGGGCCTGGAAGGAGGGTTTGTCCCGGAAAAACTTGCTATTCGAAAGGCTCGACGGCGAGTTCCAAGCAGCTGGAAGGCGGGCTTGTCTCGGCAAAACGGGCTTGTATCACCATTTTCCCGTGCAAGGAAGAGGCTAACTATCACCATTGTCCCGCCCGTATTTTTTCTTTGAAAAAGAGGCATCAGGGTGGGGGAGGGGAGGGTGATAAAGACCTTTTAAAGAAAAAATCTTCAAAAATTCTGTTCTTTTTTAGGTTGCAGGTTGAATGCCGGGCTTTGCCCAAACCGGAACTATCACCATAAACCCGCCAACTGCAAGGCAAACGGCCCGTTTTTCGGAAAAATCGGGCCTGTTTTTTCAACTATCACCTTTCGGCCGGGTGAATGATTTTTTAGGTTTGGCCGCAAATCCAGCCATCCTATGAAGGAACAGAACCCGGCAACCGGCGGCACGGGCGAGGTCAGGCTCATCCGCAAGGCAAACGAACTGGTCGAGGCCCGCTACCGCTACGACATCTGGGAGACACGCATGTTCGCCCACGTCGTCTCGCTCGTCCGATCCGACGACCGCGACTTCCAGGAGTACAAGGTCTTTCTGCGCGACGTCATCCGCGCCTTCGGCATCGACGAGGGCGGGAAGGCCTACCGAGCCATGGTCGAGGGCGCGAAGGGCCTCGTCAACAAGAAGCTCTTCATCGAGCGCGAGCGCGACGGGCGGCCTACTGAGCTGGAAACCTGGCTGTTCACCTCGGCCGAGTACTTCAAGGACGACAGCGCGGGCAGCCACATCGTCGTCACCTTCCACCCCGCGCTCAAACCGTACCTGCTCGAACTGAAACAGCGGTATCTCGTCTACGACATACGCAACATCCTGCGGCTGACGAGCGCCTACTCGGTGCGCATGTACGAGCTTTTGAAGCAGTACGAAAAGCTCGGAAAACGCTCCTTCGACGTGGAGCACCTCAAGCTCACGCTCGGCATCCGGGCGCACGAGTACAAGCTCTACGGGCATTTCAAGGACAAGGTCATCCTCAAATCGCAGGCGGACCTGGCGGCCGAGACCGACATCTCCTTCGAGTTCGTCGAGCACAAGCAGGGGAAGAAGATCAAGTCGATCACCTTCCGAATCTTCCCGAACAGCCAGTGGAAGGCGACGGCCGATGCCGCTGCCCGCGACGCAAAACCGCCCAAGAAAACCGCCGCCGCCCGCGCACCCGAGCAGTCGGCGACGGCGTTCGACAGCCCGTACTTTGAGGAGGCTTTCGCCATTGTCGGGCCGTGGGGAGTGGGGGAGACGACACTCCGGAACCACCTCGTCGAGCACGGCGAGGGCAGGGTGGGGGAGGCCATCCGCTGCACGGCTGATCTTTTGAAGGGGGGGAAAAAGCTCGAAAACCCGGCCGGTTTCTACATAAAAGCGCTCGAAGAAGGCTGGAAAAGCCCGCAACAGGCCCAACAGGCGCAGTCCGAGCTTTCCCAAAAAAAGGAGGAGGAGCAGCGTGAAAAGCTCCTCGCCAGCATTGCAGAAAAGGAGGCCCTGCTCGAAGAATTGCTCGCCGCACGCCGTGCGGAGGCCAACGAGACGATCCGCTCGCTGACCCAGTCGGAGCCGATGCTGGCGGCGGCGGCGGTCAACGCCATCCTCTCCGACAGCTTCTCGCGTTCGATGCTGGAAAGCTCTACTGGGCTGCAGATCGACTCGCTCGAGCTCGACGACTGGCGATACAACCGCCAGTTGCGCGATGCGGTCACCCGGCAGATCGAGAAGATGCACCCTGACGAGTTCCGCGACCTGCAGGGGCGGTTTGACGAACAGATCTTGAAGCTCCGAAAGCATCTCGACGCGCTTCGGCGGGAGGCTGGGCAGAAGGCCTGAAGGGGTCCAAACAGTCATGACCCGAACCCTTGCCGGGGAGGTCGCGTCCGTTGCCTATAAGATTTATGCGAAGCTTGAACAGCTTGACGAGCGGCAGGCCGGACGCGCGCTTGACCTCATCGACCGCTTTTTTACGAACCCGTTGATGCGCGACCAGTTGGGGGCGAACCCTCGACACGCAGGAAGGGTCGCCCAAAGGGTGAAGCGGAATGGCGGCGGCCACCTTCCGTAAAAATCAGTTTGGGAATCTGTCCCTGCGGCTGAAGACCTCGTTTTCGAGCATTGAAAGCCGGGACTGCTGGGTTTCGAACCGCGCTGTGTTCTGTATTTTTTCTTTAAAAAATCTGTACAACAAAATAAAGAATGCCCCGGCGAGGAGGCCGATGGCGACCCACAGCACGCAGCGGCTGGCCTTGTGGCGGTAGTTGATGTAACCTTCGATGGTCGTGTTGGTAAACATGGTCAGTTTTTTGGGTGACACTGAAAAGGCCCTTTCGAGGCGGTGTAGCATGTAGCTTCCAAAGGCAAGGGCGAACTGCCCGCATCCGTTGCAGCCCCTCGCACTTGAGAGCCGCGCTGTGGAGGCTTTTCCTTCCCTTTTTCCATGTCGACCAGTTTTGGTGGTCAACCTATTCGGACGTTCGTCCAAACAACGAAAATCGTTTGTTTCGTTCGGCAAAGAGAAGGAGGGAGCGGACAAAGACAGGAACCTATTCGGGGACAGAGCCCGTCCTGAATGTCAGTCCCCACTCCCTTTCGTCACCAAAAACTGGACAGTTCATTGGGCATTGAAGCCTGCGTTACGATGATGGTTTTGCTGTGATGAGGTCTTCTTTTTTCTTGCAAAAAGCGATTTTATCATGAAGAACAAACCGGAAAAGCCCATC
>JBGAWE010000367.1:0-2991 GCA_044227705.1 Saprospiraceae bacterium | reverse complement strand
CCAGCCTCGCCGAGGCCGCCCGACACGTCCACCTCTCGGAGTTCCATTTCCAGCGGAAGTTCATGGAGTGGGCGGGAAGATGTTGGCCAAAAAGAAGATGGGTTGGAGGCCGCTTTTTCAGATGGTGCTGATTAGGCACAAGAGCAAATCGACCTTCCCACCAGTGGAATGTTGATGCCCTCGACCAGTTCGAGCTTGTTCGTTAGGGTGCATCATACGGCGCGTTTTTAGAGGAGGGAGCCGTCGATTCGGGTGACGAACTGGATGCCAGTTTCGGTCAAAGGGGAAAAGGTCTCGCCCATGAAAGCTCCCGGTCTGGGGGTGGACGGTGCCTCAACTATAGATATCACTTCTGCGCCCGCGCCGCCAGCAGCCCCGCGACGGCGAGGAAAATCATGTTCGGGATCCACATCCCGACCGCCGGAGACACCGACCCGCTCGCCGCAAACGACACCGCGAACTTCGAGGCGAGGATGAACAGTGCCCCGATGCCGATGCCAACAGCAAGGTGCAGGCCCATCCCGCCGCGCACCTTGCGGCTGGCCACCGAAACGCCGATGACCGTCAAGATCAGGATGGTAACAGAGTCGCACGTCCGCCGGTGTTTTTCAATCTCGTAGCCCCGGTTGGCCAAACCGCGCCCCCGGTCGACGGCGATGGCGGCGTCGAGTTCGGGGGTGGTCAGTTGCTCGTTAGCGTTCTTGTAGCGCACGAGGTCGCGCGGCCGCAGATTGATGGCCGTGTCGAGCGTCGCCGTCTGGCTGGTGAAGATTTTTTCGCGCAGGCCGTCGAAGTCGCGGCGCGTCCAGTAGTTGAGCTGCCATTTCTGCGTCTTCGTCACCCATCGGGCCTGTTTCGCGTCGAGGAGGCTGACGAGCCGCCCTCCGCGGAACTGCTCGAGCCGAAAATCTCGCGCCGAGCTGTCCTCGCGCTGGTAGTATTTCATGAAAACCTTCGTCTCGGGGCCGATGAACAGGTTGAGGTTGGCGGTTTTCACGTCGTCGCAGTTGTTCTTGTCGCGGCAGACATAGGTGTGCTCGAACTTGAGCCGCACCTTGTTCATCGTCGGCACCAGCCAGTGGCCCATCGCGAGGTGCAGGGCGCAGAGGATTGCGGCAGCCACCATGAACGGCCGCAGCAGTCGCCCGAACGAGACGCCCGAGTTCAAAACGGCGATGATTTCCGAGTTGTAAGCCAGCCGGCTCGTGACGTAAACGACCGCGATGAGCGCGTACAGCGGCATCAGCATCCCCGCCATGTGGAGGATGAAACCGGGGTAGTAGTGCCTCAAAATCTCAGACTTCGTGCAAGGCTGGCTGATGAAGTCCTCGATTTTCTCCGAAAAGTCGATGGCCACCACGATGAGCGTGAAGATGCCCAGCACGAAGAAGAACGTGCCGAGGTACTTGCCGATGAGATAGCGGTCGAGCGTCATTTTCAGAAAAAAGCCCGCCCGCGACTTGCACGGGCGGGCTTCCAAAACAGAGGTTTTCTTTTGTCAGAACTTCACCTCCGGCGGCCGTTCGCTGCCCGGCGTCGCGGTGAAGTAACCTTTCTCCTTGAAGCCGAACATCCCGACGAGCAGGTTGGTCGGGAAGGTCAGGATGGCGCTGTTGTAGTCCTGCACCGCGCCGTTGAAGTTCTTGCGCTCGACGGTGATTCGGTTCTCCGTCCCGGCCAGCTCGTCCTGCAGTTTCATGAACTGCTCGTTGGCCCGAAGCTGCGGGTACTGCTCCGAGACGACCATCAGCCGCCCGAGCGCCGAGGAAAGCCCATCCTGCGCCGCTTGGAATTTCTGGATTTGCTCGGGCGAGAGGTTGGAGGCGTCGACCTTCATCTGCGTCGCCGAGGCGCGGGCCTGGATGACCTTTTCGAGCGTCGTCTGCTCAAAGTTGGCGGCCCCCTTCACGGTGTTGACAAGGTTCGGGATGAGGTCGGCGCGCCTCTGGTAGACGTTCTCGACCTGTGCCCAAGCCTGTTTAACGCCCTGGTCTTTGGAGACGGCGGTGTTGTAGCCCCCGCACGTTTTCATGGCGAGGATGGCGAGGAGGACGACCACGCCGATGGTGATGAAACTGCGGCTTTGCATAGCTGAGTGGTTGTGTTTTTGATGAAAAAACAAGGTTTTCGTGCGGCCAAGATAGCTGCCCACCTGTTTTCTGGATTTGATTTTTTGGCCGTTGTCGCCCTCTCCGCCGACAATCTGCGCGAGGGTTGTTGGCGAGGACGCCAACAGCGGCCAGCCCCTTAACCCTTGTCAAACCAGACCGCCTCCTTGTTCGCCGGGTCGCCGTTGTAGCTGACCGTGATTTCCTCCCCCGCCCGGATGTTGCGCAACGCGTGGAAGTCGATGGTCTCGCTCCCGAAGTCCATCGTGTACTCTGCGTTCGGCTCGTAGTCGTGGTTGTAAAGGGAGCCGTAGCCGAGGCAAAGCGCGAACTCCGAGCCGTTCTCCCCCCAGTCGAAATAGTAGTCGTAGAGAAAGGTCTGGTCGAGCAGCTTCTTGTCCCTTTCTGGGAAGACGATGACCGGGCAGACTTCGATGATCTCCCCGTCCTCGATGTCCCGCGCAGCGAAGACCCCGCGCCCGTGCTTGTCGCTCTCCGCGAAGTAGATGGCCGACTGCTGGATGCTCATCACTCTGATTTTTTGGGCAAATCAACAACGGAAAAGGCCGCCCCCGCAGCGCGGAGACGGCCTTCTCGAAAACTCCGGCTCGCCGGGCAATCACTTCTTCACGGTCAGCGGCGCCTCAAGGTCGACCGCCATGCTCTTCGTGAAGTTCTCTTTCACGACGCCCGGGATGACGATTTTGAAGTCGTCATAGACCACGTCGAACTTCGACTTGAGCGTCACCGCTCCTTTCGAGACGACAATCTGCCCCGGCGCGGAGATTTTTTTCGTCACGCCGTGCATCGTCATGTCGCCCGTCGCGGTGACGGAGTAGTAGCCGTCCTTCTTGAGGTCGACCCCCGACATGTCGTCGATTTT
>JBGAWE010000366.1:0-2995 GCA_044227705.1 Saprospiraceae bacterium | reverse complement strand
GATGGTCGCCGCATGGGCGAGGTTTCCCAAAAAGAGGGATAGAAAGGTCGGCCAAAACGCCTGGCGCATGGAGCGCACAGTTCTTGTTTGGAAAAGGAGGGCGCAGTTCTTCATGTCGGAGTGATGTGTGTTTTGGAGGATATTCCAGTTGCGTTGGTGCAAATTAGCCGCCGGCAGCTCGATTGATGGGCGCTATGCCGAAAAATTACCCATCTGGGTATCACCGCCTCACCACCGACCGGCCCCGGCCCTCCCCGGCCGACAGCCAATAGACCCCGATAGGCAGCCCGGCCAACGGCATCTCGGTTTTCTTTCCATCGAATTTTTGGGAAAAGACCTGCCGCCCCGTCCAGTCGAACAGCCGCAGCTCGCCCACAGAATCTTCGGAAAACTCAACAGTTAGCAGCTCGCCCGCTGGGTTGGGATAGGTTTTCCAGTAAGATGGCCTTTTCTTGTCAATGGTAACGACCCCGGAGAACTCGGCCGAGCCGTCGCGGCCCTTCATCTTGATTCGATAAGAACTGGGGCCGTCGGCAGGCGAGTTGTCTATGAAAAAATAGTCGTGCTGCTCCGTCGAGGGCGCATGGCCGGGCAGGCTGGCGAGGGTCGTCCAATCCAATCCGTCGCCGCTGCGCTCCACGTCAAATCCGTTGAGGTCGCTCTCTGAGGCGGTGGCCCAGTCGAGCCGCACCTTTTCCCCTTCCAGTTTTCCTTTGAAAAAAAGAAGCTCGACCGGCAGCGGCGAGGCCAGCACTAACTCGACCCCCGTCGATGTCGGCACGACGCTGCAAGCCGCCGGGCAGTCGGGCAGGAAGTTTATGGTGGAAAAATAACCGTTCGGCGTGCCATTCGAGGTGAGGATGGGGTAGGAGCCGAGCGGGACGGCACCGCCGAGGAAGTGCACGTTG
This sequence comes from Saprospiraceae bacterium, assembly GCA_044227705.1. Classification (GTDB taxonomy): domain Bacteria; phylum Bacteroidota; class Bacteroidia; order Chitinophagales; family Saprospiraceae; genus JANOQP01. The sequence continues at coordinate 2,087 of JBGAWE010000366.1, read as the reverse complement.
AGCGTCCCGCCGAGGGTCGCCGCGCCGCTCACTTCGAGCAGGTCGTGGCTGACGGTTCCGTTGTTCGCTTCTATCTCAAAATCGAAGGCGCTGTTCGGCCCTGGCTGGTAGTTTCCCATCAGGTGCAGCGTCCCCGGCGAGGAGCCGGGCGAGAGGTTGCCGAGGTCGATCACGCTGGCCTGCGACAGGTCGATGGTGCCGCCGCCCGTCAGCGTCCCGCCCGTGTTGGTGAAAGTGGATAGGAACTTCAACCCCCCGGCCTGCACGTTGGTCGTCCCCGTGCTCGAGTACGGCAGGTTGACGAGGAACTGGCCGAGGCCGAGCTTTTTGATGGTCCCCAGATTGACGAGCGAGTTGCCCGTGCCCACCTCCTCAAAGCCGCCCGCCGTCGGCCCGTCGAGGGTCAATGTCTGGTTTGCCGCGATTTTCAGGCTGGCCGCCGGGCCGATGGCGATGTTGGCCAGTTGGGCCGCGCCGCCTTTTGTGAGCGTGAGCGTCCCGTTGGCGAGCGCCGTCTGCCCGGAGAGGACGAGCGGCCCGGCCTGGCTCAGCCCGCTCAGCCCGAACTGCCCACCGCTCCAAATGAAGGTGTCCACGACCGTTAGGCCCGCGCCGCCGAGCAGGCTGCCGCCCGTCATTTTGAGGCTCTTGACGGAGGCCGTCGTGTTGAGGGTGACGGTGCCCGCGTTGATGATGGCGTCGTCGTCGTCGCTCGGCACGTCGTTGGAACTCCACTTTGTGTGGTCGTCCCAGTTGCCGGTCAGGCCGAGCCAGGTGGTGGTCCCGGTGAACTGGATGGGGATGGTGTTCTGCAGCCGCACCCGCGTCGGTTCGTAGATGATGTTGATTCCGCTCAGGCCGATCGGCAGGTTGTTCTCGATGTCGTCGAAGGTGCCGGTTCGGCAGTTCGGCCCGCCGAAGCACTCCATGATGACCCGGTTGCCGGGCGGGACGGTGCCGCCGAGCCAGTTCAGCTCGAGGGTGCCGCCGACGTTCATTTCCTCCGTCACGTCGAGCTTGTCCCACTCGGTCACGCCGCCCGTATTCCCTATCTCGATGGCGACGACCTCGTTGGTGTGCGTGCCCATGCAGGTGAGCTTCCCGGCCGAGTTGCCTGGTGCCCAGCGGCCGGAGCCGCCGATGAAGGTGGCGTTCTCGATGTCGATTGTCCCGTATCCCTCGATGGTTCCGTCGTTGACGAGGTCGCCGGTCATGGTCAGCGTCGAACCGTCGGGGATGTTCAAAAAGGCGTTCGTCGCCACGACCGTCGGCGCCTCGATGGTGTAGTCGTTGCCGTCGTTCGTCAGGTCGCCGCCGTCGAGGAAGAGCGCGGCGCAGATGGGCGCCACGTTTATCGTCACCACGCCGCTCGGGATGACGACCGTGTCGAGGTCGCACGGCACGCCGACGGGCGACCAGTGAACGTCGTCGCTCCACAGGCCGACGCTGCCGTCCCATGTTTTGACGATGCCTATTTTTTTCAAGACGATGGTCGTCCCGCCAATCACGACATGGTAGCACGGCGGCACGTCCACCACGTCGAACGCCCCGCCGATGCTCGCCGCGTTGAGGAATGTCCACGAGCCGACTGGCGCGTTGCCCGTTTCCGTGATGTGCAGCTCGCCCGCGAGCGTGACGGCGCCGCTCACGTTGAGCACGTCGTGCGTGACGCTGCCGCCCGATTCGACCAGCTCGATGTTGAGCAGGTCGCCCGGCTGCATCGGCAGGTCGCCGGTGATGTTGAGGGTGCCGGGGGAGAGGCCGGGGCGGATGTTGCAGCCTTCGTAGCTCGCGTCGGTGAAATCGGCCGTGCCGGTGCCTCCGAGCCAGCCGGTGCCGCCCATCGCGACGGTGTTGTTGAAGTCGATGGAGCCGCCGACGGCGAGGGTGCCCGCCGCGTTCCCCTCGTATTCCACGTCGATGGAAAGGATGCCCGCCCCTGTTTTCGTCAATTTTCCCGAGTTCTGAAAAGGCCCGCTGAGCGAACCGGCAAGGATGGCGCTGGCTCCGCTGAAGTTTTGGTCGCCCGGCCCGGTGGTTAGCGCGCCGCCGTTTTGCAGGTTCATGGAAACCCCCGAATAGTTGCC